>CAJXLD010000076.1 GCA_913055595.1 uncultured Altererythrobacter sp. | reverse complement strand
GAAAGATAGGGTATGAAGTCACCGCCGGTGATTTGCCAATAATAGCCACTGTTTGGTTCCAAGTAGCGCTGGTCGCCCAAAATACGTGTAAATCGGACTTCGCCAAAGGGATCGATCTCGGCCGAGGACGCCATGGCATTGAGCGAGATCTCCAGCTGCTCATCAAACTGGTCCGAAACCAGCCTGGTCAGGGCCCTGTCGAGGGCAAATCCGCCAACCGCGAGCAGGATCAGTATCCAACCCGCTGCAATCATCAGCATGCGGCGGGAAATACTCCCCGTATGCACAGGCTGGTCGTTTGCAGACGCAGCGGTGGCGTCGCCCGGCGCGGTGGCGGGTCCGGTCAGCGCGGCGGAATGTCCCGCCTCGCTGCCGCCCTCACTCCCCGCGCGGTTCGTCTTCGGGGTCGTCGAGGCTGTAACCGAGGCCACGGATCGTTGTGATGACATTGGCACCCAGCTTCTTGCGGATGCGGGTGACGAAGACCTCGATCGTGTTTGAATCGCGGTCAAAATCCTGATCGTAAATATGTTCGATCAGTTCGGTACGGCTGACCACCTTGCCCTTGTGGTGCATCAGGTAGCTCAGCAGCTTGTATTCCTGTGCCGTCAGCTTGACGGGTTCACCCGCGCGGGTGACGCGACCAGAGCGCGTGTCCAGCCGCACATCGCCGGCGGTCAGTTCGGAAGAGGCATTGCCCGAAGCGCGACGGATCAGCGCGCGCAGGCGGGCGATCAGCTCTTCGGTCTGGAAGGGTTTGGCGAGATAATCGTCCGCGCCTGCATCCAGACCGGCCACCTTGTCAGACCAGCTGTCCCGCGCGGTCAGAACCAGCACCGGGAAGTTGCGCTTCTCCTTGCGCCACATGCCCAGCACGGTCAGACCGTCAATCTCAGGCAGACCAAGATCCAGGATCGCAGCGTCATAATCCTCGGTCGAACCAAGAAAGTGTCCATCTTCGCCATCGGTGGACAGATCCACCGCATAGCCATTTTGCTCTAATGTCGATTTAAGCTGCTGACCCAGAGTGGGTTCATCCTCGACAATCAGGATGCGCATCAATCTTCCCCTGCTAGTGCCAATACGGCAAATCTTCCTTCAAACCCCGACCGTCAACCATGAGCGGTTGCGACAAATCAACGCGACACGCGCAAGACACGCGCGGTCTGCGCATCCACATCCACCCAGATCAACCTTCCTTCACGGATGAACTTGAGGCGATATGCCTGCGCTGCGGGGTCATATTCGAAACCCAGATATTCGTCTCCTTCCATCCGTGGGAGGATACGGCGCTCAATCTCGCGGATAGGCATGTTACGCCCGGCCTGCATCTGCGCCCGCGCGCTTTCCTGTTCGCCACGCTGCCCCTGGCGATCGCGCGATTGCGCATCGACATCAGCCGTCGCGACAGGGCCGACAAGCATGGCAAGTGCAGCAAGTGAGGCGAGAATCCGTGTCATATTGGCCTTTTGCCTAGGCTTGGCGCGTTGAACAAGGTGTGAATGTTGTTGCAGGCTGGCTGTCAGCTTTGTCGCACCTTGTCAGCCGACGGCGCGCCCACTACCTGCGCGGGGAATCATGGCAGAACCACCTATCCTTTCCTGGGAAGGCCTTGGCTTGCACCAGGGCGAAGGCTGGCTTTTCGGCGGCCCGGATACCGATGGGCTGGATCTGCACATCGGGCCGCGTGACCGGCTGGCGCTGATCGGCCGAAATGGCGCGGGCAAGACCACGCTACTGCGCCTGATTACGGGCGAGATCGAGGCGGATCGTGGCACGCGCAAGGTCAAGCCCGGCACCAACATCGTGTTGCTCGAGCAAGAACCCGACTTCACCGGTTACGAGACCTTGATGGATTTCGCTCTCGCTGGCCCGGACGCACCTTCTCCCCATGAGATAGAAAGTATCGCGGGCCAGCTTGGCATTGATATGACGACCAGGGCTGACGGTGCTTCCGGAGGCGAAAAGCGCCGTGCCGCGCTCGCACGCGCCCTAGCTCTCGACCCCGACCTGTTGCTGCTGGACGAGCCGACCAACCATCTGGACCTCTCCGCCATCGATTGGCTGGAGGGTTGGCTGAACCGCTACAAAGGCGCTTTCATCGTCATCAGCCATGACCGAACCTTCCTGAAACGGCTGACACGCGCGACGATCTGGCTCGATCGCGGCAAATTGCGCCGCAAGGAAGTGGGGTTCGGCGGCTACGAGGCTTGGGAAGAACAGGTCTATGCCGAAGAAGCTCGTGCAGCCGAAAGGCTCGACGCCAAGCTGAAGATCGAGGCGCATTGGCTCGAACGCGGCGTCACCGCCCGACGCAAACGCAACATGGGCCGGTTGGAAAAATTGTGGGAGATGCGCGAACAGCGCGCCGCCATGATAAATCCCGCCGGTACTGCCAAGCTCAAGCTCGCGAGCGACGACGATTTCAAGAGCAAATCTGTGATCGTTGCCGAGGGGATATCCAAAAGCTTTGGTGACCGCACGATAATCAAACCATTCGACCTGCGCATCCAGCGCGGGGACAGGATCGGCATTGTCGGCGCCAATGGGGCGGGCAAGACGACGCTGCTCAAGATGCTGACGGGCGAACTGGAGCCTGACACCGGCACCGTCACCCATGCCAAGACATTGTCCGGCGTCATGATCGACCAGCAGCGCAAGCTGCTCGATCCGCAGAAGACGGTGAGGCAGATCCTGGCCGAAGGCGGAGACTGGCTGGACGTTCGCGGCCATCGCAAGCACGTGCAGGCCTATCTCAAGGATTTCCTGTTCGATCCTTCGGTGATCGACGCCAAGATCGGCACCTTCTCGGGCGGAGAACGATCCCGCCTGCTGTTGGCGCGCGAATTCGCCCGCACTTCCAACCTGCTGGTCCTGGACGAGCCGACCAACGACCTCGACCTCGAAACGCTCGACCTACTGCAGGAAGTGATTGCCGACTATGAAGGCACCGTGCTTATCGTCAGCCACGATCGCGATTTCCTCGACCGTACGGTCACGGTCACGCTCGGTCTCGATGGCAGCGGGTATGTCGATGTGATTGCCGGCGGCTATGAGGATTGGGAGGCCAAGCGCACCCAGCGCAATGCCAAGCCCGCCAAGAAGGAGGCGAAACCAGAAAGCACTGCACCACCGCCTCCTGCGCCCAAATCCTCCAAGCTCTCCTACAAAGACCAGCGCGATTACGAATTGCTTCCCGCGCGGATTGAGGAGCTGGAAAAGCTGATTGCCAACGGAGAAACCGCCCTCGCCGATCCCGACCTCTACAATAGCGATCCGGACAAGTTCGCCCGCATCAGCAAATCGCTCGAACTCGCTCGTGACGAGAAAGACGCGGCCGAATTGCGTTGGCTGGAATTGGCAGAACTGGTCGAAGGCTGAAACGACTCCAGCTTACACAACATCTGTTTTACGCTGCACTGCAACATGTATATGATGGACCCATGAGCGACTCGATTGGCCCCATCGACCTGCCCCCGCACCTCGCCTATTTCGAGACGTGGCTGGCAACCTGGAATGAAGCGGTCATGGCCGCCACCACGGAGATGTTCCACTGGTGGTGCATGCCATTCTGCGAGCCGCATCACCACGAAGCGCAATATCGCTTCCAGATGGAAATCCCCGAGCCCTTCGAGGACGATGAGGAACAGGACCTGTTTGCTTGAGATTTGGAAGTTGATAGCCGCCCGGCAATAGCTGACTTGTCACACCTTCGCGGTTAGGTTCCGCTTTGAAAGGGGGCCTGATGCACGTGATGTTATTGGGCGCAGGCGGCTTTATTGGACGGTACATACTGACCGAGCTGCTTGCCGCTGGAGACGAAGTTACCGCAACAGTGCGCAGCGTCGGCTCCCTGGATCAGGCATTCCCGAGTGTTCGCTTTATTGAAATAGACCTTGCGAAGTCGACCGATAAAGCAACATGGCATCCTCTGGTCGAGGGCGTAGACTGCCTCATTAATACCGCTGGAGTTTTGCGCGGACCGACAATGCAGGCGATCCATGTCGACATGCCCGCAGCGTTCTATGCCGCTGCCGCAAAGGCTGGTGCAAAGCGAGCTGTGCTCTTGTCAGCGATCAGCGCCCGGCCAAACGTGGAAACCGATTACGCGCGGTCCAAGCTGCAAGGCGAAAAGGTTCTGCGAAGTTCCGGTCTGGATTGGACAATCTTGCGCCCCTCGCTCGTCTATGGCGATGGCAGTTATGGAGGAACATCGCTGATCCGTGGCTTCGCAGGCCTGCCCTGCGTTGTTCCGATACCCGGCAATGGCGAATATGCATTCACTCCCATTCATGCGCGTGACCTTGCGCGGGGAATCGTGAAACTATGCGAAGGTGCTGAATACGCCGGTCAGACACTGGAACCGGTCGGCCCGGAAACGTTGGAGCTTCGATCAATCCTTGCCCGTTACAGAGCATGGCTGGGCTTCGGAAAGGCTCGCGTCTTGTCCATTCCCATGCCGGTCATACGATCGATGGGTCGAATTGGCGACATTTTCGGCAATGGCCCCGTCTCGACAAACAGTCTGGAACAGATGGTTGCTGGCAATGCCGGTGACAGCACGGCCTATGCGAGGGCAATAGGCTTCCCGCAGCTAAGCATGGACGAAGCCCTGTTTGCCAGGCCCGCGCAGGTGCAGGACAGATGGCATGCCCGGCTCTTTTTCCTGCCGCCGGCAATCAAGGCCGTGCTTGTTCTCTTGTGGATTGGTTCTGCGATTCTCGGCCTGGCCTATGGGGCCGAAGCAACCGCGCAACTCCTGGCCCGTCTAAACCTGCCGCCGGAATGGGCGCCAGCTGCCATGATCCTTGGCAGCGCAATCGATCTGGCAGTGGCGGCCATTGTCCTGCTCGATCAAAGGGCGCGCAGATCCACCGCGATCCAGCTTGCCGTTGTGCTCGGCTACACTGCAATCCTGACCGTTGGCATCCCGGAACTGTGGCTGGATCCGCTGGGACCATTGCTCAAGAACCTGCCGATTCTGGCATTGATATTCGTACATGGCGCGATAGGAGACAGGCGCTGATGGACCTCTACTTGTTCGTCAAATGGGCACACATCATCAGCAGCACCGTGCTGTTCGGCTTTGGCGCGGGAACCGCCTGGTATCTGTGGAATGCACATCTCACCCGCAATCCGGCAACCATCGCCTGCGTCGGGCGCATGGTTGTGCAGGCAGACTGGATCTTCACCGGATCGAGCGGGATCATCCAGCCTGTTACCGGCTTCTGGCTGGTCAGCATCCTTGGCTATCCGCTCGACAGCTCGTGGCTCGTGCTTAGCTATGTCCTGTACGTGGTTGCGTTCGCTTGCTGGGTTCCGGTCGTCTGGCTGCAGATCAAGGCGCAGAGATTGGCAGAAGAGGCGCTGCGCAGCGGCAAGGCTTTGGGGCCAGATTACGAAGGCGTGATGCGTTGCTGGTTCGCCCTTGGCTGGCCCGCATTCCTCGGCCTGACGGTTGTCTTCTATCTGATGGTTGCCAAACCGCAGCTGTGGTGAAGAAGCCTGCCCGAAGGCCCTCCTAGATCATCAGGCTCGGATCGTTCGGCCGATCATCATTCGGATAGATCCGGCTCAGACAATCGACGATTTCCTGCCGCAGGGGAAAATCGAATTCGAGCCCGGCGGCATCATCCTTCACCCAGATCACGGCGGCTGAAAACTCACCCAGACCATCGGGGCGGACGGTGATGAGCTGGCCAGGTTCAATGTCCTCGATCAGGCCTTCGACGCGACATCCCGTGGAAGAAATATCGACCAGCCGCAAATCCTGTTTGGTCTTCACACTTCGAATATGGCCGGAAAGCGCAAGAACACGGCGTTCACCCACACGTGGCACTACAGATCTCCCAAGGTCGCAAGGTGACATTGGTAGAGGAAATCGGTTAACAGAATCGTTATCTTGCTAACCATCTGATTCTGATGGATAGTGTGTTGACCAATCTACGGACGAAGCGACGATCAGGCTATTCGATAGAAGTCTGCAACCCGGTCCAGCGCCAGTTTGAGCACCAGTTTGCCGCTACGGGCAGGCCACTGCAGGCCCTTTTCTGCCACAGGCAATGTTTCACTTGCACAAACCACGCGCCAGAGAATGTCCTGCAACCCTTTGCCCGCATGCGCCAGCGCGCCGTGCAACCTCTCACGCGCGGCGATCTGGCGCTCGGTCGGGATCAGCCCATGGTCGCCCGTTCCCTTCACCCGCACCGGGTCCCAGCGCATGGTGATATTGGGTCCAAGCTTTGAGCGCTCGTAATCCGCGCGAAGGCGCTCACCTGCGTCGAAGAGACGATCATCGAGATGGCCGTGCGCGTGCAGCCAGGCGAGCGGGCTTTCCGCCAGATTGACCGTCACGCTCCGGCGGCGGCGGTTCACGCCTCCCCTGCGCCGCGGCCCTTCGCTGGTCAGTTCGCGCTCCACCAATTCTCTCTTCATGCGAATCACCTCTCCTCTCGCTGTGGAAAGGGGCCTTGCCAAATGGTGAGTTGTGTAGGAAAGAAGAAACCGATTTGGTTATACATGGAGGCGCGGCGTGATCAACCGTATCCGCGATATTCGCAAGCAGAAGGGCATGACGCTGGCAGAAGTGGCTGCCGCCTGCGAACCGCCAACGACTGCGCAGACGATCGGCAGGCTGGAAACTGGCATGCGCAATCTCTCGCTATCCTGGATGAATCGTATCGGAGCGGCGCTTGGCGTTGATCCGGAACTGCTGGTCAAGAGCGATGACGAGGCCGTTCCGCAAATTGTCGCACGCCTGACCGACCAGGGTGCAGAGGCGCTAAGCAAACCGCGCGATGCCATTCTGCCGACGCAACTGAAGGATGGCGAGGCGCTGGTTTGCCTGACTGTAGAGGCGCCACAGGGCGAATATCGCAGTGGCGATCAGTTGTGGATGCGGCAAGTATCGCCCGAAGATGCCGCCTCCATCATCAATCGCGACGTTCTCGTCCCGCGCAGCGGCGGGCGCTTCGCCTTTGGCAGGTTGATCGACCGCCAGGGGTCCCTGGTCGGCCTGCTACCACCCGGGATCGGCCAGCGTCAGATCGTTATCGACAGCCCAGCCTGGCTGGCAGTGGCCGAGATGCTGGTCAGGAAGCTCTAGGCCTCACCGCGAGCCTTGCGTTCCTGCGCGTCGACAACACTTTCTCGCGGCACAAAGCTGTCAGAACTCACGCCCAGCCAGATCAGGATCGGCGCGGCCATATAGACCGAGCTATAGGTACCCACGAAGATGCCAAGCGTGATCGCCGCCGTCAGCCCGAAGAGGCTGGCCGGGCCGAACAACAGCAGCGGAAGCAGCGCCACAAGCAGGGTCAGCGACGTCATCACTGTGCGCGCCAATGTCTCATTCACCGACAGGTCGAGCAGTTCGGGAATGGGCATCTTGCGATACTTCTTCAGGTTCTCGCGGATGCGGTCATAGACCACGATCGTATCATTGAGCGAATAGCCAATGATAGCCAGGATGGCGGCAATGATCTGCAAACTGAACTCAAGCTGGAACAACGCAAACATGCCCAAAGTCAGCGACACGTCGTGGAACAAGGCGAAGAGCGCGCCGATACCGAATTGCCACTCAAACCGGATCCAGATGTAGAGCGCGATGGCAAGCATTGCGAAGATGAGCGCTTCCAGGGCGGTTGCGCGGAATTCGCTGGCAACCTTGCCCGATACCGTATCGTTACCGTCACGGCGAACGCCCTCATAGGCATCCTCGATAGTGGCAATCACCTGGTTGCCGATTTCCGTTGCCGCGCCGGGCACTCCTTCGGCTTCTTCAGGCAAGCGAACACGGATGGAAACTTCGTTATCCGCGCCGAAGCGCTGAACCACCGGTTCGCCATAGCCGAGCGCAGCGACACGATCGCGCAGGTCACCGATCGGCGCCTCTTCCATTTCCTCGAACGTCAGCCTCACTTCCTGTCCGCCGGCAAAGTCGACGCCGTAATTGAGGCCATTGGTGAAAACGAGGCCCCAACTGGCAATGATCAGCAGGATGCTGACAACATAGAAGGGCACGCGCCATTTCAGGAACTTGATGTTCGTGTCTTCAGGAACGAGTTTGAGAAGTCGCATAATCCTACCCTTTCCCTTACACGTTGATGTCCGAGGGCCGCGCCTTGCGCAACCAACCAGCTACCCACATGCGGGTCAGCACCACGCCGGTGAAGACCGACGTGAACAGGCCGATGATGAGAACCACGGCAAAGCCGCGAACCGGGCCGGACCCAAACAGGAACAGCAGCACACCGGCGATAAAGTTGGTGATATTGGCATCGTAAATCGCGCGGCTGGCTTCCTTATAGCCATTTTCGACAGCAGCGATCACCCGGCGCCCGCGCTTACGCTCTTCCCGTATGCGTTCATAGATCAGCACGTTGGCATCCACCGCCGCACCGATCGTCAGCACGAAGCCGGCGATACCAGGAAGTGTCAGCGTGGTGTTGAGCACCGCCATGATACCAAGGATCATCAGCACGTTGATGAACAGAGCGCCGGTCGCATAGATGCCGAAGCGACCATATGCAGCCACCATCAGCAGGATCACCAGAAGCGAACCGATACCCATGGCGATGGTGCCACTGCGGATCGATTCCGCACCGAGGTCAGGACCGACGGTGCGCTCTTCGACCACTGTCAGGTCGACCGGCAGCGCGCCCGAATTGAGCGAAATCGCCAGCTGCGTGGCGGTGCGGACTGTGAAGCCACCGGAAATCTGCGATGTGCCCGACAGTATGGGCTCCCTGATTACGGGGGCGGACAGGACCTGACCGTCGAGGATAATCGCGAATTGCTGGTTCACATTTTCGGTCGTCAGGCGGGCGAAACGCTGCGTACCCTGAGAATCGAAGGTAATCGAAACGGCAGGCTCGTTGGTTTGCGCATCGAAGGTCTGCTGCGCGCTGGTGAGCGAGTCACCGCGCACGCCGCCCAGCCGCTTCACCGCAAGGACGGCGCCTTCGTAATCGCCTCCGGGTGCGCCAGGCACCAGCTCGCTGCCGGGGCGGGCAATACCCTGAGCGATTTCCGTCTGCAGCGCTTGCGTATCGAGCAGCTTGAATTCCAGCCGCGCAGTCTGGCCCAGCAATTCCTTCAGTTCTTCAGGATCGGTCAGGCCCGGCACCTGCACCACGATGCGATCATCGCCTTGGCGCAGGATTGTGGGCTCCCTTGTGCCGAGCGAGTCAATGCGGCGGCGGACGACATCGGTGGCACTGTCCATCGCCAGCGTAATCGCGTCCTGCAGGCCGGATTCGGTCTGCGTCAATACCATGCGGTTGCCGTCGACGACCTCAAGGTTCCATTCGCTAACCAGCCCGGTGCCATTCATGAGCGGCAAGATCGCTTCACGTGCGGCATCAATCCGCGAGGGATCGTCGAGCATGAAGGAGAGGCGGCCATCGGCCGTCGAAATATCGCCGATCCTTATGGCCGGTTCTGCATCGCCCAGCGCATTGCGGACGGCTTCTTCCATGTTCTCCAGCCGCTGCTGGGAAACCTGGCTTTGGTCTGCCTCGAGCAGGATGTGGCTGCCGCCGGCAAGGTCGAGCCCCAGATTGACCGTGGGACTTGGCAAAGCGTCAGGCCAGTCTGTATCGGTTAGGGATGCCAGCGAAGGGATCGCGGCCAATATGGCAATGGCGGTGATCCCCCAGAGCCAAATCTTCTTCCAGCGCGGAAAGTCGAGCATGGGCTTGCCGGCCTATCGGTCAGTCGTTGGCCGGCTTGCCGCCGAGAGGAAGGATGTCGCCGATCATCGATTTGACCAGCTGCACACGCACGCCCTGGGCGATCTCGACCTCGGCATATTCGTCATCCACCTTGGTCACCTTGCCGATAATGCCGCTGGAGGTGACGACCTTGTCGTTGCGCTTAACTGCAGCAATCTTGGCCTTGTGTTCCTTCTGCTGCCGCATTTGCGGACGGATGATCAGGAACCAGAAGATCAGCACCATGCCGATAATCGGAACGAAACCAATCAGGCCACCTCCTGCGGAAGATGCACCGGCGGCGAGAAAATCAAGCATAACAATTGCCCATCTGGAAAATGAAACCCGTGAAGCGAACTAGATGGCCGCGATCGACAGGTGTTCAACCCCCTCCCCCGGCACGTGGGCGCAGCGCGTAGCAGTAATGCAACAGGAGGGCAATCGAGCGGCTTGCCTTGCGCAGAGGAGGTGCCTATAGGCGCGGCTCTCCACTGGTCTCGGGACGTGGCGCAGTCTGGTAGCGCACTATACTGGGGGTGTAGGGGTCGCTGGTTCGAATCCAGTCGTCCCGACCAGTGGAAATCTTCTTCTGCAATTGCCGCCCCGCCAAGCTTGCCTTGTCCGCAATCGGCGCTACTCTGCCATCATAACGGTCGTTACCAAGACGCCGGAAGGGAGAGAGCATGAAACTAGCGTGGTCGCTTATCGCAGGCCTTGCCTGTCTCACATCCAGCAATATCGCGGCGCAGGAGGCCGAACCGCTTCCCGAACAACCGGAGGTAATCCGTCCGCTTACGCCGATTCCGCGCGAGCGGTTGGAGACCATGATCCCCAAGCATCCGGGATATCTGGGCGCGCTGGCGCCGGCCAATCTCAATGCCGACAGACCGCCTGCACCGATCGACATTACCGGCACCTGGTTCATCGACCTGTCCAAGGGCTTTGCCGACTACATGTTCG
>CAJXLD010000075.1 GCA_913055595.1 uncultured Altererythrobacter sp. | reverse complement strand
GAAACGGGACCAATCGGAAGAAGCGACTGCGTTCATTCGCCCGCCTTAGCGGAAAACGACCTTACTGCGCAGCAACCACGTTGCAGCAAAACTCACCGCAATGGCGACAAGTTTGGCGAGGCGCGGGTCGAAACCGGAAACATCGCCTGCCCAGACGATCGCCGTAGTCAGGCCCAGCCCGACCAGCGCGGAAATGACGAACAGAGCCTTTTGCTTGGTGCGCTCGGCACCGCGCTCCGCAACATTGCCGACAAAGACCGCCCGGCTCGACATCAGCCAATGGGCGATGATCCCTGCGGAATAGGCGATGGCACTTGCCCCTGCGGCCCACATCCCGGCGGAGAGCAGGGCAAGGAAGCAAGCCATGTCGACCGCCAACGCTCCGACGCTCGCCAGCACATAGCGGATGAAGCGGATATCGCGCAGGCGGATGAGGATGGCTGACATGCTCGCCCCTCTCCCGTCAGGCTGCGCGCTTGTCGTCGCCGGAGACCCGCTCCGGAACATCGCGGACAGAATTGAGCGCGGCTGCCTGGTCTTCGGACAGCGCGCCACGATTGGGCAGGGCCTTCTCGTCGCCCTCGTCGCCAGCCTCGTGATATTCGGCATCTTCATTGACGCACCAAGTGTCATAAAGGCGCTCGCCGGCGATGATGTTCTCGACCGTCAGCATGGCTGTCATCATCGCATGGTCCTGGTTGTTGTAGCGGTGCATGCCGTTGCGACCGACAAGGTGCAGCGTGGGGAACTTCTCTTCCAGCTCCGCGCGCATGGCGTCGACATTGGCGGCATAGGTCTCGTCATAGACGGGATAAGCCTTTTCCTGCCGCACCACCGCGCCGCCGACCACGTCTTGCGGATCGCACAGGCCGAGGATTTCCATTTCGCGCTTGGCCTGTTCGACCAGGTCGTCATCGTTGGAGGACCAGAGGCCATCGCCCTCGAAGCAGAAATATTCGAGGCCGACGCAGGCGATATGCTGATCGGGTACCATTTCGGGAGACCAGCTGCGGAAATTCTGAACGCGGCCGACCTGTACCTTGCTGTCGTGGATATAGATCCAGTTGTCGGGGAAAAGGTCCTCCGATTTGATCATCAGAGCAACGGTAAGGAAATCGCGATATTTGAGGTTCTTGGCGTTGAGCGTGGTTGCAGGCAGCGGGTGCAGGCGTGCACCCAGTTCGCGCATGGGGGCAGAGCTGATCGCATGCGCGGCCTTGATGGTGACATCGCCCTCGTCGGTGCTGGCAGTGAGGCGCCAGCCGCCCTCGCCATCGCTGGCGAGCTGCTTGAGCGCATGGCCCATCAGCACCTGGCCGTGACCGGAAGCGATGATCTTGTCCCGCGGGGCTTCCCACATCATGCCGGGGCCAAGCCGCTGATAGCGGAAGGTTTCGAGCAGCGTCTTCACCTTGCCGTCATTGGGGCGCTTGTTGAGGCCGAGCGAGCGCTTGAGGCCATCGACCACTGCGCCCCAGAGCGACAGGCCCTTGATGCGCTGCGCCGCCCAGTCCGCGCTCATCTCGTCGCAGGGCATGCCCCACACCTTCTCGGTATAGGTCTTGAAGAAGATCGAATAGAGCTTTTGGCCGAACTGATTGGTAGTCCAGTCCTCGAAGCTCTTGACCTCCTTGATCGGGAAGAACTTGTACCAGACATAGCTCATCATGCAGGCGGTCGAACGCAGGATCCCGAGATTGCGCAGCGCCTCGAATGCGCGCAGCGGATAGGAGTAGAACTTGCCTTCGTAATAGATGCGGCTCATGCGCGGGCGCTGGATGAAATCATCGGGCAGGATTTCGTTCCACAGGTCGACAACCTGCTGACTTTTGGAGAAAAAGCGATGGCCGCCAATATCGAAACGATAGCCTTCGTGCTCGACCGTGCGCGAGATGCCGCCGACATAGGTGGCGTCCTTCTCGATAATCGCGACGGACTTGCCCGCTTTGGTGAGAAGGTATCCGGCAGTCAGGCCCGCAGGCCCTGCTCCGATGATGGCCACATCGACGCTGATCTGCCCGGCAGTGCTTTGCACACTGGTGTTCATGCTCGCCCCTGATCTTGTTCCTGATCGGGAGTGAAGGAAAATGGTTAAGAGGCCGTTACCAGTGCCGCCTCTTCATCCTGTTGCATATCGGCGATAATCCGGGCGAGATCGCCAAACTGGAACGTATCCTCGAATACCAGGCCGAAAAGCTCGCCACGGCGCCAGCGAATCTTGGCATTCACTTCTGGCAAGCCATCGGCTGACAGCTGCACACGCTGGTCGATCGCAAAACGATGCTTGCTGATGACCTGTGCCCCTTGCTGCGAAATATTCTTGATGCGTACGCCGGCTTGCTGGGAGAGAGAGGAGAGCATCGCGGCGACATCCAGGTTTATGCGGACCGGCCGTTTCGCAAAGCGGCTGGGACATTCGATTATGCGCGCGATATCGGCTTCCGCGGAAAATCGCAGGCCGGCGCGATTTTCTTCCTGCCAGACGACTTCCATTTCGTGCTGGTCACCGTTCTGCAGTTCCAGCATCATTCTGTCGCATTCAGGAAGCGGGTGGAATAGGCGCACATTGGCGCCGGATTCCGACGCATCGCGGATGACGCACATATATTCGCCCGTCGGCCCGATGAGCTTTGCTGCGCGTATAAGCAGGGTATATCGTTGCGCGCCACGATGCTCGTGACTCGAAATCTGGCTCACGTCGGAGCCCGATACATCGGTGTCGCACTGCAAGGCCTCGGCCATACGATCTCCATCCTTTGCAGCAAGGCCAACGAACAGCCAAACCACATTGCTGAATGAGATGCTTTTAAGCCTTGTGGTATTTAGGAACCGCTAACATGTCCTTGGGAAGACCCCTTAGGCAGTCTGGAGCAATTCTTGGTGCGGGCGGCGGGACTCGAACCCGCACGATCCGTGGATCAGGGGATTTTAAGTCCCCGGCGTCTACCAATTCCGCCACGCCCGCTCTCAATCCCCCCGGAGGGAGCTTGCCCGGTTGGTTAAGCCGGGCTCAGCTTGGTCCTTAGCCGCCCGCAATTGCGCTTTCCAGTGGCTCCAGCTGCTTCTGCTTAGGCATCAACTGGTTTCTTCGACTAAGGGCTTCACCAGACAGACGGTGCCCGGTAAGGCTATTACAGATAGATTCAGGGGCGGGGGATCGGCAGGGGCCGTTCGACAGCGATATGGTCGGAAAGAACAAAGACATAGGCAGTTTTGGAACATCCAAGCAGGGCGATTTCCCGCCAGAGGCAAGGCTGACTATTGCTTTAGTTCTCGTCGCGCGACGCTGGCGTTCGGTCCTGGATGAGAAACTTCGCGCGATTCATCAAGGCACTGCACGGATGGAAGCTCTTTCTGCGATCCACAACACACCGGAAGCGACTTCACAGGTTAACATTGCACGGCGCCTTAGGATCGAAGGCCCCACCTTGACGCGCATGATCGACTCCCTGGAGAAGGACGGCCTTGTCGAACGTCTCGCCGATCCCGATGACCGCCGCACGAAGAAGCTGCAGGTTACACCGCAGGGCGAAGCGGCTCTCGAAGAAATTTTTGCGATAGCCGACACCTATCGCAAACGATTGTTGGCCGACCTTTCGGCAGAGGAGATCGCCATGCTCAATGATTTGCTTGGCGGCATGCTCGACAAGCTGGATGCTGGCTTGCCTGACCAGAATGCCTGACGCTTACCAATAACGCGCCGAAGCAATCCTGGCCCCATCCGCCAAGGCCGCAAGCTTGGCCCAGACCACTTGCGGGTCGAGGTTATTGCTACCTGCATGGACCGAGAAGCCGCAATCGACACCCGCCATGACGCGCTCACGCCCCAGCAAATCGGCATAGCGGCCGATGCGCTGTGCGATCAGGTCGGGATGTTCGATATAGGTGCTCTGCGGTTCGATCATGCCTGGGCACAGAATCTTGCCTTCGGGCAGTTTGTGCTCCTCGAAGAAGGCAAATTCGTGTGCGTGGCGCGGGTTGGCGCCTTCAAGCAGGACCGTCTGTGGCTTGGCGCTCCACACGATATCCGCGATATCGTGCAGCGGAACGTCGCAATGATGCGGGCCGGGGTAGTTGCCCCAGCACAAATGCATGCGGCATTGTTCTGCCGGAATATTCTGCAGCGCGTGGTTGAGCGCGGCGATATTCATGCCGATCCGCTTGCGGAATTCCTCAAGGCTGAGATCGGTGAATTGCACATGTCGGCCCATAGCGAGGTCCGGACAATCGACCTGCAGTGTGATCCCGGCATTGGCAATCGTCTCATATTCGTGCCGCAACCCCTCGGCGAGGGCGAAGACATAGTCCTCGTCGCTCGCGTAATACTGGTTGGGGAAAAACAAGGCCGTCACGCCAGGCGAGGCGGCGGACATGAAGGTTTCCTGCCCATCAGCTAGGCGCACCAGCCGTTCCGCATCGATGCGCGGCGCTTCCATGTCGATCACTTCGATCGGCGCGGTACAGGCCGGCGCGGACCGCTTGGCGCGGCCCTTATTGCCGAAAACCTGCGCCTTGGCGCCGGGGAAATCCTCGAGGTCCTGGAACTCGTATTGCCCGGCCTCGCCGCCAAAGCCCGACAGGCGGTGCTTGATATAGGTGGCATAGGAAGGCTTCGACATCTCGCCATCGCCCACTACGGTAATGCCCGCCTTGACCTGCTCGGCAATAACCTCGGCGGTCGCACGTTCGATCGCATCGTCGAGCGCAGCTTGGTCGACATCTTCGCCGCTCTCGCGGGCGAACATCAGCTCAAGCAGATATTCGGGGCGCGGCAGGCTTCCCGTATGGGTGGTCTTGAAACTCACGACAGCTCCGCCCGCACGATCGCCGCGCCATCCGCCATGGCTTTCATCTTACCGAAGGCCACTTCGCGCGGAAGATATTTAAGGCCGCAATCGGGCGCGACGATAATCTTCTCCTTAGGGGCATGCTCAAGCCCGCGGCGGATACGTGCCGCGACCACATCGGGCGTTTCCACCTCATGCGTCGACAGGTCGAGCACGCCGAGGATGATCGTCTTGCCCGGCAGCGTTTCGAGCACCTTGGTGTCGAGTTCGCTCTGCGCGGTTTCGATACTGATCTGCTTCACATCGCTCGATGCCAGTTCGGGCAGGAAGCTATAGCCTTCGGGCCGCTCGTGGATCAGATGCGCATAGCCGAAACAGATATGCAGCGCCGTGGTTCCCTCGACGCCCTCGAGTGCACGTTCCAGCGCCTTCAGCCCGAATTCGCGCGCCTTGTCCGGGCGGGCCTGCATATAGGGTTCATCTAGCTGCACCACGTCCGCGCCCGCGGCGAAGAGATCCTTGATCTCCTCGTTCACAGCACCAGCATAGCCCAACGCCAGCGCTTCGGGATCGCCGTAGAAATCGTCCTGCGCCTGTTGGCTCATGGTGAAGGGTCCGGGCACGGTGATCTTGATCGCCTTGTCCGTATGCTCCTTCATGAACTGCACGTCGCGCACCTGCACCGCATGGCGGCGGCTGATTTCTCCCACCACGCGCGGCACGGGAACCGGCTCACCCGAACGGTCGAGCGCAGTGCCGTGATTGTCCATGTCGACACCGTTCAACGCCGTGGCGAAACGGTTGGAATAGCTCTCGCGCCGCATTTCGCCATCGGTCAAAATATCGAGGCCCGCGCGCTCCTGCTCGTGCATCGCGTAGATCGTGGCATCATCCCAGGCTTCCTCGAGGAACTCCTCGGGAATGCGCCACAGCTCCTTCTGCCGCGTACGGGGAGGGAAGCGGCCAGCCAGTTTGGCACGGTCGATCAGCCATTCCGGCTGGGCGTAAGAGCCGACCAGGCTGGTCGGCAGCAAGGGAAGCACCATTACGCTGCTTCTTCGTGGCGGAACTGGTTGTTGTTGGTATGATCACCCGCCAGCCAGCGCTTCAACTCTGCATGGGCATTGGCACGGCGCTCCTCGGCGCCATCGGCAGCACGCGGATCGTCGCAGCAGAATTCCACGATCATGCCATCGGGATCCTCAACATAGACCGAACGGCAATAGCCATGCTCAAGCGTATAGGTCTTCGGCGGCTCAAAACCGGCCTTCTCGATACGCCGCTCCAGCTCGGCCTGCGTTTCCTCATCCACATTGAGCGCGATGTGGCGGAAGGGCGACGGCGGCAATTCCGGCCCGAACTGCGCCTGGTCTTCAGCATCGGCAAACTGGAAGAAGGCGAGCGCGCTGCCATCGCCCAGTTCGAAGAAGAGGTGGCAATAGGTGCGGTCCTTGCCGAAAAGGAAATCTGTCTCGCACCAGGTCGCCACCAGCGGAATGCCCAGCACGTCCTCGTAAAAGGCGCGAGTGGCCTCCAAGTCCTTGGAAACATAGGCTGTATGGTGCAGGCGGCTTGGCAATTTGCTCATCATCATTCTCCCTTGGGCCGAGTCTCCCGGCTCCTCAATGTTGTGCAGTCTATCAAAGCTGAGCGCGGGCGCAATTACCCCTTCCTGCCCAGAATCTCCTCGTTATCTGCGCCCAGTTCGGGCGGAGGGACGACGCTGTCCTCTATCTCGCCATCGAAGCGGATCGGGTTACGGATCGTGCGGAATTTCCCGCGCACGCCTTCGCCTTCCACCACCAACTTGTGATGCGCCGCGAGATCGCCCTCGACCACTTCCTTTGAGGTGTAGACCGCCGAATGCGGCACTTCGAGATTTGTAAGGGTTTCCTCCCATTCGGCGCGCGGCTTTGTGGCAAAGATCGGCGCGAGAAAATCGACCACCTTTTCATAATTGGCGATGCGCGCAGGGCGGCTTTCGAACTCGGGCCGCTGCAGCATGTCGGGCTGGCCGACAGCGGTGGCCAGATTCTCCCAGAATTTCGGGGGCGATGACATGTGCAGCGCAATCCACCCGCCGTCCGAACACTGGAAAACATAGCTTTGCGAGACATGCGGGCGGGACCACGGCCCCATGACTTCATCGACCGAGAGGTAGTGCGTGAAATCGTCGAGATTGAAGTGGCACATCGCCTCGAACATCGAGGTTTCGACCTTGCGCCCCTTACCGGTCTTCTCGCGCTCATAAAGGGCGGCAAGCACGCCATAGGCGGTGTAGAAACCGGTCACAGCGTCACCAATCGCGGGTCCAACAACGCGCGGATTGGCCGGATTGACCAGCAGGCGCAGGAATCCAGTCGCGGCCTGCGAAACGGTGTCGAAAGCCGGGCGGTCCTTCCACGGGCCCTCATTCCCGAAGCCCGAGATATCGGCATAGACCAGCCGCGGATTGATCCCCTGCAAACGTTCGGCATCCACACCCAGCCGCTCGGCCACGCCGGGGCGGAAGTTCTGGATGAAGACGTCGGCAGTCTTCACCAGCTCGTCCAGCGCGGCAAGGTCTTCCGGGTTCTTTTTGGTGTTGAGCGTGATCGACTTCTTGTTGCGGTTGTAGGTCTGGTAGTGCGGCGAATAGAGATCGCCCTTGAAGGCGCGGAAGGGGTCGCCCGTCTCGGGCATTTCTACCTTGATCACCTCTGCCCCGAGGTCCGCCAGCAACATGCCACAGGCCGGGCCGGTGATGAATGTGCCCATGTCGAGAACGCGTACACCTTCGAGCGGCTTTGCCATCCTGATTCCTTCTTCTCTCTCCGTTCGTGCTGAGCCTGTCGAAGCACGAAATCGCGCCCGCCAATTCACCCTTCGACAGGCTCAGGGCGAACGGGGCTTGCTTGATCTGCCCATAGACGGCACTCCACACCGATCACAAGGGAGACAATCATGCGCATCGGCAAACAGGACCAGCCTTATTCCGCGATCTGCACATCGGATGCGGAGAGCATCACCGTGCGCGGCAAGGATTTGTGCGGCGATATCATCGGCAAGATGGATTTCAGCTCCTACTTCTGGTTCCTCGTCACGGGCGAAGAGCCGAATGAGGAGCAGAGCTTCTTCCTCAACGCCGTGCTCTGCGCGCTCGCCGAACACGGGCTGGTGCCGAGCGTGGTCGCCGCACGCATGACGCTCGCCGCCGCGCCCGAAGCGGTGCAGGGTGCGGTTGCAGCCGGGCTGCTCGGCTGCGGATCGGTGGTGCTGGGCAGCGCCGAAGTGGCGGGCCGCTTCTATGCCCAATGCGTGGCGGACCAGCGCGAGACGGGCGACGATCTCAATACGGTGGCGGTGCGCCGGATCACCGAATTGCGCAAGACGACCAAGGCCGTTCCCGGCTTCGGCCACCCGCAACATTCCGAAGGCGATCCGCGCGCCAACCTGCTGCTCAAACTGGCCGACGAACGCGGAGTGAGCGGCGAGCACGTCGCCATGATGCGCGCGCTGCAGGCCGCTTTGCCCGAGACCATCGGGCGCAGCCTCCCCGTCAATGTCAACGGCCCGATCCCCGCGATCATGCTCGACCTCGGCTGGCCCGTCGCCGCGCTCAAGGGCATCGGCCTCTTATGCCGCACCGGAGGCTTGATCGGTCATCTCACCGAAGAGGCCGAACGGCCGATTGGTTTCGTGATGTCAGGCGCGGCGGCCAAGGCGATTGAGTATGATGGGGAGTAAGCCTGTCAGGATCGTCTGTGCCACTCTTCTTGGCGCCCTAGTACTCGGTAGCTGTTCGTCGGCCTACGATATCCGGGCCGTGTCGATTGACGGCCACCTCGCTTTCGAGCCCTTGGAAACCGACGTCTGGGGCAACCCCGATTGCGTCAAATGGATCGAAGTTACCGCCATTGATGGGCCGCTTGAGGGCGATGGCCGAATTGTTTGGACTCGTGGCCGTTCAAACGGGCCGTGCGAGCTTGACTTTCCGATAGCTTATGGCGGTCACGCGGATGACGATCCTTCTGCGACCAGCTATGGCCCAAAGCCATTGGTTCGCGGCCTGACATACGAAGTTGTCGCGCTAAGCCCCGGCTCCGCCTATGGAGGTGGTCGCTTCAGGATGACAGAAGAGGGCGAGGTCGAAAACCTGCCGCTGACCTACGATCAACCCTAAGTCCCTCGTAGAATTCACCTTGCAATGCCCTGATTCCCTTCGCAGGGTACGCCCCGAAAGTGAGGCGCAAATGACCGCAAGCAATCGAATTCCTTCCACATTGGCAAAGCTGGCCCTGCCCGCCCTGCTACTCACACTGGCCGCTTGCGAAACCACGGGCGATGCGCCTTATGCGCCCGATGCCTCCATGGGCATGCTGATCGCGCGCGATAGCTGTGCGGGCTGCCACCAGACGGGCCTCAACGGGGATTCGCCCAATGAAGATGCGACGCCCTTCCACGAAGTCGCCAGCCGCCCCGGCATGACCGAGGAAAGCCTCGCCGCATGGCTGCGCGACGGGCATAATTATCCCGCGGAAATGAACCTGCGCCTCGAACCGCACCAGGTCGATTCGCTGGTCGCCTATATGCTCCGCCTCAGGTCGGGCCAGCCCATATCGTAAGTCCCGTCATGCTGAACTTGTTTCAGCATCCATCCTTCGGGCCGCACCGGCGGTGCAATTGGAGAAATGGACCCTGAAACAAGTTCAGGGTGACGGGTGGAGGGATTGTGCCATCCCTTCTTGCAAAGCAGCGCTCCCCCAAGCACAGTGCGGCAAGGGAGAGAGACATCAATGATCGCTGGTGAATTCGATTACGTCGTTATCGGGGCAGGGTCCTCCGGCGCCTGCGTGGCGGCGCGTCTGGGAGAGGACCCCAGCAAGACCACATGCGTGCTCGAAGCGGGCGGGGATGACAGCCATCCCTTCATCCATGTGCCCAGCTTCGTCGCCGCAGCTATAGGACGCAAGGAAACCAACTGGCGTTTCGAAACCGTTCCGCAGGCAGGCATGGCGGGCCGCAAGATTGGCGTGCCGCGCGGCAAGGTGCTGGGCGGTAGCGGCTCGATCAACGGCATGGTCTATTTCCGCGGCCATCCCACCGATTATGACGACTGGTCGGATAATGGCTGCAGCGGCTGGTCCTATCGTGAAGTGCTGCCCTATTTCACCCGCACCGAACATAATGAGGATCACCCCGCCTCCGTGTTCCATGGCAAGGACGGGCCCATCAATGCCAAGGTGGTGGAGAACCCCAACCAGCTCAATTACGATTTCATGGCCGCGCTGGGCGAATTGCAGTTCCCCGCCTGCCCCGATTTCAACGGGCCCGATCCCGAAGGCTATGGCCGCCGCCAGGGCCTGATCCGCGACGGCCAGCGCGAGAGCACCGCCAAGAACATGCTCCGCCCGGCGATGGAGCGCGGCAATGTCCATGTGCAGACGCATGCGCAGGTCGCCCGCATTGTTATCGAGGACGGCCGAGCGACGGGCGTCGAGCTAACCGATGGGCGGGTAATCAGGGCGCGGCATGAAGTCGTGCTCTCGGCAGGCACGGTTCAGAGCCCGCAGATATTGATGCTCTCCGGCATCGGCCCGGCGGATCATCTCAAGGATATGGGCGTCGAGGTGCTGCACGACCTGCCCGGCGTGGGCAGCAATTATCACGACCATGTCGCCAGCCCGATCCATATGGAGACCGATGATTCCACCAGCTACGGCATTAGCTGGAAGGCCATGCCGCGCGATATCTTCTACTTCTTCTATTACCTCGCCACGCGCAAAGGGCCGCTGGCGGGCAATGTGTTCGAAAGCGTCGCCTTCCTGCGCACCGACAAGAGCCTGGCCAGGCCCGACGTGCAATTCGTGTTCCAGCCGGCCAAGCGGCTGACCAACCCCAAGGTGCCCTTCCCGCTCGGCCATGGCTACGCGATCAGCCCGGTGGCGCTCTAT
>CAJXLD010000074.1 GCA_913055595.1 uncultured Altererythrobacter sp. | reverse complement strand
GCAAGATGGCACTCCACTTCGAACTCGTAACCCCGGCCAAGCTGGTCCGTTCGGAAGACGTCCACATGGTGGTCGTCCCCGGTGCGGAAGGCGAATTCGGCGTGCTGGAGGGTCATGCGCCCTTCATGTCGACCATCCGCGACGGTGCGGTGCAGGTCTACAAGACCGCCGGTGGCGAGCCCGAGAGCATCGAAGTGCGCGGCGGATTTGCCGAGGTGGGCGACAAGGGCCTGACCGTTCTGGCCGAACACGTCGAAGGCTGATTTGCCCGCATCATGCGAATCCGAGAAGGGCGCCCGCTGTGGCGCCCTTTTTGTTGCGTGAGGACCCGACCGGGCATTTGCGCGAAGAAGCGCCGCTATGGCAGCGAGCAGTCAGCCATTGCAGCTGCGCTGGCGGCCAGAGTCACTCTGCGCCCCTATCGCTGCGGACTGTGCCGCCATTACCACCTGACCAGCCGCACCAAGGGCATGCGCAGCCTGCCGCAGCCGACAAATCACTAGTACGGGCTTTCCTACAGATCCCCGTCGCGGTCACGACTTGTGGCTATGCTGCCTGGCTTAACTGACATTCTTCCTGTCCATGTGTCACCTTCGCAGATTGACACCAAGATATTGTTTTTATGGGTTAAATGCTGGCTCTACGACATCACCATGATGTCAACTTTGTCAACTTCGCTTTCGCACGGACAGGCGATGGCGCAATGAAGCTGGGCACTTCACCGCTCTCTCGTCGATGCAAGCAATCGCCCTTCCCACCACAGGATCATGCCTGCCGCCACGATGATCATGGCTCCGGCGATGGTTGCGAAGTCGGGCACATTTTCAAATACCAGCCAGCCCAAAGCGGTGGCGGTAATCAGCTGCACATAAGTGGCAGGTGCAACCGTAGCCGCACCGGCTTTCGTCGTTCCGTAATAGATCAGTGCATGGCCCGCGGTTCCTGTGGTCGCCACCACCGCTGTCCGCAACACCACCGACCAGTCAGGCCAGGAAAGCGTAAACATGGCGATACCGCTTGCATCACCGATAAAGCTGACTGGCACCAGCAAAGCAGCGGTGCACACTGCAACAAAGAACTGCATCGACAGGACGCTTCCCTTGCCCGCAGCGGCGCGATTGGTGATTACCAGCAGGCTCATCCCCAGCGCTGTTCCCAATGGCAGCAGGCCGGACCAGCCAAGCGCGAGCACATTGGGGCGCAATACCACCAGCACGCCCGCAAATGCCGTTGCAATGGCTATCCATGTAACTGGCCGTACCTTCTCACCCAAAAGGGGGCCGCTGAGGAGCGCGGTGAACGCCGGGGCAACAAATGCAATCGAAATGGCAGTCGCCATCGGCATGATGAATACGGCAGAAAAGAAGCAAACTGTCGCCAACGCCAGACTGGCGCCGCGCGCCAGCTGCAGAAAGGGGTGGGCGGGAATGAAGGACCTTCCGCCTTCGCGAAATGCGAGGAGGAATCCCAGGAATACCGCCCCGATCACGAAGCGCAGGGCGGCCAAGGCTAGAGGAGACCATGCACCGGAAACCGACTTGGTAACTGCATCACCAAGCGAAAACAGGGCAAACCCGGCGATCGCTGCCGCCAGTCCCAGTCTCTCATCGCGAAGCATATTGGGTCACTTCTTGGCCGCCGCCCGGTTGCGGCTGTCATACCAGAGATAAAGGCCGGCTCCGATAATGATGGCGGCGCCGACCATGGCGAGCCCGTCGGGCGCATCGGCAAAGAATATCCACCCCAGCGCTACAGCCATCAGCAGCTGGCCATAAGTCATGGGTGCAATTGTGCCTGCCCCGGCCCTCGCCGTACCCATATAGATCAGCCACTGCGCCAGCGTGGCGGAAAGCCCGATAAAGGCGCAGCGCGCGACAATGGACCAGTGCGGCCAGCTCATGGTGAAGCCCTCCACGCCGGAGAAATGGCCCAGCGTCGTCGCGAACAGCAGGAAGATCATTGCCGTGACCGACATGTAATACTGCATGGCCATGATGCTCGCGCGGCCATGCACCTTGCGATTGGCGATGATCGTCACCGCCATGCCGGTCGCCCCCATCAGCGGGAACAATACGCCCCAGCCTGCGCTCTCGAAATTGGGCCGCAGCACGATGAACACACCGATGAACGCCGCGAAGGTGGCGATCCATGTGCTTTTGCGCGCCCGTTCGCCCAGGAAGACCATGGCGAGAAGCGCAGTGATGATCGGCTGGGTAAAGGCGATCGTCGTCGCCTCCGCCAAGGGCATAATCCACACTGCCAGGAACATGCCGATGGCCGACAGGCTGATGGAAATACCGCGCAGCCATTGCAGCTTGTCCTTTGGCAAAGCGAGTGCGCCCAATCCCTCGCTGCGCACAAGAAAACTCGCCAGGAAAGCCGTTCCCACAACATAGCGTGTTGCCGCCATGGCAGGCGCGGGCCATTCACCCGCCATGCCCTTGATGATCGCATCGCCAATGGAGAGCGTGCAGAAGCCCGCCAGCGCATAGAGCAATCCGGCACGGTCAGAGTGTTGCATGCAGCGAGCGCCCCCTTCTTGTGGCGACGGCTTACGCGCTGCGATGGCATGGAGCAAATCAAAGCTTGGCTGCCGCGCCGGAACTTTACCAATCGTTAAATCATCATGCTTAACAAAGCCCTATAGAGCAGGTGGTTAGGCCTGCATCCCCGGGGGCCCGATGACCAAGCTGATTATCCAGATTCCGTGTCTGAACGAGGCCGAGAGCCTGCCAGAAACCCTTGCCGGCCTCCCCCGGCGGATCGAAGGCGTAGACGTGATCGAATATCTCGTGATCGACGATGGCAGCAGTGATGATACTGCGCAGGCCGCTCGCCGGTGGGGCGTGCATCACATTGTGCGCCATCGCCGCAATCGCGGCCTTGCAGCTGCCTTTCGCAGCGGCATTGATGCCGCGCTGGCCGCAGGCGCAGATGTGATCGTCAACACCGATGCCGACGGGCAATATGAGGGCGCAGATATCGCGCTGTTGGTTCAGCCGGTCTTGCGCGGAGAGGCCGATATTGTCGTGGGAGACCGCGGCGTGGCCAACAATGAACATTTCGCACCGTTCAAGCGCCTGCTCCAGCGCCTGGGCAGTGCGGTGGTGCAGAAACTCGCGGGAACGCAGGTAAACGATGCTGTCAGCGGATTCCGCGCAATCAGCAGCGACGCCGCCCGACGAATCAATATCACCACCGAATTCTCTTACACTACCGACATGCTGATCCAGGCCGGTCGCAAGCGCATGGCAATAAAGACCGTGTCTATCCGCACCCATGCCACCAAGCGCCCGTCGCGCCTGTTCAAGTCGATCCCGCGGTTTATCGGCCAGACAGGCGTAACCATTCTGCGCGCCTACACAACACACAATGCCTTGCGCGTATTTGTTGGCTCTGGAGTATTCACCGCGCTGGTTGGCGCCATTCCGATCCTGCGCTTCTTGTGGTTCTGGATGAATGGTGATGGCAGCGGCCACCTCCAGTCGCTCATCATCGGCGGTGCCTTGTTAATGCTGGGTACTATCATCGCTGTCATGGGCGTGCTGGCTGACCTGATCGCCACCAATCGCAAGCTTCTGGAGATGAACCTGCAGAAGGTCCGCCAGTTGGAAGAAGCGATATCTGGTCGGGATACCGACGCCAACTCATCCGAAGCCAAGCCCCACCTCGTGGCCGAAGGCAAGGAGAGAAAGGCGGCGTCATGAACGCCACCATGGCTGTCACAGCTGCTCCTCCGACGAGTGCCCGGAATTCCCGCTTTGCTGAAAACAGCGCCGTTTGGCCGCTTCTCGCCCTGGGTGTACTCCTGGCCATGCAGTTCACCATGGCCTTCACCCGCGCGGTGAACTGGGACGAATTCTGGTTCTATCACCACGTCACCGAGTTCGCGCGTGGCAACCTTGCCCAACCGCTACAGAGCTTCCACGTCCGGCTGTTCGCATGGCTCCCCGGCATACCAGGCAACACGGTA
This sequence comes from uncultured Altererythrobacter sp., assembly GCA_913055595.1. Taxonomy (GTDB): domain Bacteria; phylum Pseudomonadota; class Alphaproteobacteria; order Sphingomonadales; family Sphingomonadaceae; genus Alteraurantiacibacter. The sequence goes on along the minus strand of CAJXLD010000074.1, from coordinate 6,783 downwards.
GACAAGATCGTCATGGGCCGCTTGGCGATGCTGGGCTGCGAGATCGTCACTTTGGGCGCGATCTACCTGATGGCGCGACGCTTCCTGGAAAGGGCTCCGGCCATTCTCGTCGCCCTGCTCTATATCTCTGCTGGATTCGTGTTCCAGCACGGCTTCTCCTTCCGCACCGATCCGGTGGCGACCGCCTGCCTTATGGCCTCGCTCGCCATCCTCCTGCGCTCCCGGCTGGACATGAAAGCCCTTGCCGCATTCGCTTTGCTGGTGGCCCTGGCCGGGATGATCACCATCAAGGTCGCGCTATACGCCCCTGCGTTTCTCGGTATTGCCTGGCTGCGCTGGAGCGAGAGCGAATACGCTAAGACAACCGCTCTACGCCTGATCCTGGCCGCTGCAGGAAGCCTGGCGATGTTTGCCGCTCTCTATTTCTGGCATGCACAGGATCTCTCGGCCCCCGCCAGCGGTGCAGGCATGGCTGGCTCCGCTTCGCGCCTGATGTTCTTCCTGGGAATTCCGCCTTATTGGCATATCGCCCTGAAGGGTGCGGCCTTCTCCATCGTGTTTACAATCATGATCGTGATCACGCCTTCCCTGCTGCGCCGCTCCGGAGCACCGCTGGCAGAGAAACTGGCGCTGGCAGGCCTGTGGTTGCCCGTGCTGGTACCGCTCTTCTACCTCAACACGCTGGCCTATTTTTATGCCTTCATCCTTGCGCCCGTCGCGGTCTCCTGTGCGCCCGCCGTCAGCGCCGCGCTCAAGCGCTATTCGATCAAGATGATTGCACTTGTACTTCTGGTGATCACAACCGGTGTGTTCATTGTAGAAGACCGCTCGGTGATCGACCGCCAGCACCAGATCGCCTCCGTCGCGGAAGAAACATTCCCGCGGGATATCGCCTATTTCGATCACAACGGCATGCTGCCCGTGTTCGACAAGGCCAACTGGCTGATGACGCCGGTTGCTATTGCCGGATATCGCGAAGACGGCGTGGCCACATATCGCGCCGAAATGGAACGACGCCCGGTGCCGCTACTGCTGATCAACCACGAGAAGATCCAGGCTATCATGGACGGCAGCGACGAGGTTCTGTTGCCCGAAGATTTACAGGCCCTGCGCGATACCTACCAGCCTTTTTGGGGACCCTTCTACCTTGCCGGGGCCGACGTCGAGGCTGGCGAGCAACGTGTCCAGGAATTCCTTGTTCCCGGTCCCTACACGGTGATGGGCGGCGCGATGGAGATTGACGGCGAAAACCATGCTGCGGGCGACATCGTGCAACTGGAGCGCGGAATGCATGCCCTCGCCGCGCCGGATTCTGCCTCACACCTGCAATGGGGAGAGAGCCTCGCACGACCGGCTGAAGAATGGGAAGAAGGCGATATCTACGTCGCCTATTGAGCCTGCTTTCTGCCCGCAGCGGCAGCGATGATGATCACGGCCCTGACGAACCAGCCCGCCAGCGCAGCTGTCAACAAGCCAGTCAGGCCGCGCCCCTCAAACATAGCGGGCGCGGCAATCGCGATCGTCAAGAAACCCAAGAGAGCGCCCAACAGGCCCGGCCAATAGCGCTCTCGCATATTTGCGAGTTGCCAGTAACCGTTGGGCAGAACACTCAGCCCGGCGATGGCAATTGCATAGGCAAGGTAACCACCCGCTTCTGCAAATCTCGCCCCCATCAAAAAGACAATCAGCTCTTCCCCCCAGATCGAGGCCAAAGCCACAAGGACGCCGAAAACAAGAATGATCGCTGTTGCGACCAAGGGAGCGTATCGCTCGGCCTTGGCGTCTCCCCGGCCTACGGAGCGGCTCAACACCGGAAGGGAAGCTCCCAGGAAGGACTGGCATGCCATCAGGACGAATGCCGCCAGCTGGATTGCCAATCCCATTTGCCCGATTTCAGCCAGCGCACTGCCGAGCCATTTGGCCAGCAATACCGGGGCAGCCGTCATGCCGCCGACGGCGACTGCAGTCAGACCCAGGCTTCGCGCAACGCGCCACAACAAGGTGAGCTGATCCACGTGGAAACGCGGCGTTATTGTGCTGGTCAATCTACGTACGCTGCGCAAGGTAAATCCGGCCTCCAACAACCAGCTTGCGGAATGCAGGGCAATCAGCAGCAGGATATCGCGCGTGAGAAATAGCAGGACCAGTCCGGCGATTACCTCGAGCGAACGGAATGCCAGGGTGATCTGCAAGGCCCGCTGCGTCTTTTCCAGACCAGTAAAGATTGGCCTCCCCCAAAAGGCTGTGCCGCGGCCTAAGACTGCGGGAACGACAAGGAAGAACGCCCACCGGACGTTTCCATCCCGCACTTCGAGTAGCGAAAGCCCAACAATGACAAGGCTTGCCACCACTAGCAGGGCCAATCGCACTGCCAGCGTGGTTTCGACCAGATCTCGCTCCTGCGCTCCATTCTTGCCCAACCTGCTGGAGAGGAGGAAGTCGCTGCCCAGGATCGTGCTGGTGGCCGCAAAAGCATAGGCGGCCATGACATAACTCCACAGGCCGTATTCCTCCGGACCCAACAAGCGCCCGATCAAGAGGACGTAGACCGCGCGCAAAAGGGTCTCGACCCATTGGGTGCCAGTCAAGAACAAGCCGTTCCTGACGATCGAGGCTATGCCGGGAAATCGTTCACGAAGGTCAGAACCGGCTGGCATGGACGATCTCGATCTGTAATCAGAGGGTAGGACATCCTACCCGCATGATCATTTCGGACAAATACGGCTTCGCATTCATCCACATCCCCAAGAGCGGGGGCAGCACCGTACGCTATGCGCTAATGAATCTGGACGAACGCAAGGCGGTCTATTTCGATCGATCTCGAAGGGATCACGATTTGCTTGGTTCCGTGGATTTCGCTCATTTGCCGTTGCAGGCCTTGCAGCAACATTTCCCGCGGGATTTCGCTCTTCTTCGATCTTACCGCACCTTCGCACTTATCCGCGATCCGATGAAGCGTTTCACATCATCCCTGCACGAATACCTGCTGTGGAATATGGGAGAGGATCTGGCCGGATTGCCGGATGCGGATGTTTCGAGAGTGATTCGCGAAGTAATCGAAAAGCTCAATTTCCAAGATGAGGACAAGCCTATCCTCGACCCGACATTGATCCACTTCTCCCGCCAGTCGGATTTTGTCGAATTGTCTGGTGAGCGCATTGTCATCGACCTCTACCCAATTGAACGATTGGATGAGATGCTCAACGAAATCGGCAATCTAGTTGGTAAAAAGATTTCATCGCGCCCGATTAATCAGCGCATCCAATACCGTAGCGAACACCTGCAGACTGCCAGCGAAGCAATACAGTGGGCATTACGCTCGATCATTCCTGAATCGATCTGGCGCCCGATGTTCAACCTGGCGCGGAAGGCTATGATCGGAACCCGACTTGTGAAGCTCGATAATGAAAAGCCCTTCCAGCAGACCTTCGGGCCCGAAGTCGAAGAGTTTGTGCGGCACTTCTACCGCCGCGATTTCGAGATTTATCACGAACTCATACAGCCAGGAACAGCGCGAGACTGAAAAGCGGATTTCCAGCCCCGATTCCGTGGCGTACCACAAAGGCCTTTCTCGCAAGCCAATTCCGCTGTGACAGATCGCCATATTCGCGCAAGAATTCCACTTCTTTGCCAACGATCTCGCCCGAAAAGCGCCGGGCAAAGGCTTTTGCCTGCAGCTGGCTCTGGTCGCGCGCAGTCAAAGCTCGTCGCCAGGAGGCGCCGGGATCCCGAGCAAAACGGCGCAGCAGCGATAGCGTATCGGATTCATTCGCACCGATGACATTGCCGCCATGCTGGCGATAGCGCACGAGCGACCGACGCACCGAAACGCACCGTCCAGTCCCGCTTGCAACCAATGCCAGCCACCAATCATGCATGCGCGCATCCTTCGGTATAGGCAGCGAGATATCGCGCAGCTTCGCATTTCCCAGCGATGCACAGCCGGTCACGACATTACGTACCATCAGCTCCGAGAGGCGTTGGTTGTCTTCCGCCACCCTCAGGCGGCTAAATTCCCAGAAGGACGGCTTGATGTGGTTCATCGCGCTATCGACCACTTCAAGATCGCAGAAAGCCATGACCGGTGTGTTTGGGCCACACTCCTTTTCCACCTGCTGCACTCTCGCCAGGAGGCTGACTAACTTCTCCGGCAGCCAGACGTCGTCCTGGTCGCAAAAGGCAAAATACGGGGCGTCGCTCGCTTCCATCAGCGCTGCAAAGTTTAGCGAGGCGCCAAGGCCCTTGCGGCCGTCTTCAATTATCCGCACGTCACGGCCGGATTCTGCAGCCCAATCGCGGACGATCTTGAGCGTATCATCGCTCGATCCGTCATCGCGTACCAGAAGCCGCCAGTCGCTATGCGTCTGATTCGCCAATGAATCGAGTTGTTGGCGTATAAAGACGGCACCGTTAAAGGTGGCCAGGAGAATGTCGATCCGGCTCATGTCTTACAGACCTTTTCCAACACCACGCGCCACTGATCGGTCAGGGCAACCAGCGAGAAACGTGAAACCAGTTCCTCATGCAGTTGTGCGGGCAATTGTGTACGCTCCACGGAAAATCTCTCCAGCGCATCTATCAATCCGTCAGGATCATTCGGAGGAACGAGATAGAGTCCGGGAAGTGCTCCGTCCGCCAACAACTCACGCATGGCCGGCGTATCGGCGGTGATCAGCGGCTTGCCTGCCGCCAGCGCTTGGAACACCTTATTAGGAATGACGCTGGCAGCCTTCTTCCCCTTGCCGAAGATGCCTAGGCAGATGTCGGCCCGCGCAATTTGGTCACGCAATTGCCCGTAATCGACCCAGGAAATGCGCTCGATATGGTCGCAATTCGCCGATTCAAGCAGGTGATCGATCCGTTCAGCCTCCTGTCCCCGGCCGATAATCGTCCAACGATACTGCGAACTTCTCGGAGAGACTGCCGCTTCGACGATAGTGTCGATACCATGCAGGGGGATGAACTGGCCGTAGAACAGGACGCGCAAGGGGCCGCCAGCATGTCCTGGCGAAACGGAGATCATGGTAAACGCATTTTCCTCCGCCCCGACCAGCACGACGCCAATCTTGCTTGCCGGAATGCCATGCAGGTCGGCGAGCAGTTTACCATGTTCGGCAGTGTCAATGACCACCCGGTCCGCCAGCCTGCCCGCCGTGCGCTCCAATAATCGCAATAAGCGCGCCCGCAAGCTGCCAGTAGAGGCCAGTCGACGGTCTTCGACATAGGTGTTATAGAGTGAGAGGAATGCATCCCAGACAATTGGAATACCACGTATTTTTGTGAATATGGCTAAGACCAAGACGTCAAGCAACCCAAGATATCCGACCACCACGACGTCAGGCTTTTCCGCCCTCAAGAAGCGCCAGATGAGCCGCGGATAGGCGGCGATCCAGCGCTGACCAATTCCCGCCATTCTTCCAAAACCGCCAAGCCCGCTCTTGTCCTCCACGCCCTCCCAGACAGGTGCATGAATTTCCTGCAATTCCGGGTCGATCCGCCGCAGGCATGCACGCATGATCCGCACCCGCGGCTTTCCCAGATCATATGTGCCCCAGAGCATTACCCGCATTGCACTGTCGCCCCTCACCGGCCCCCGTTTGTCTTTATCTGCAATACGGCATGCAATGCACTTTCACAGCAAGCTTAACCAGTTCTTCACCTAAATTCGCAAGAAGCACTGATCATGTAATCCGCTGTTTTCCCACTTGGGGGATGCGGAGAGTCTAGACGGGGAATTCGAGCATGAGCGCTTTTGGACGCAAGAACGGAGCTGCAGGCATGGGCAAGGGTGCCCGCCCCTCCTTCGGTGTGGCCAAGCCAATGCGTGGTGGGCAGCCCAATCAGGGTGGTGCCGCTGCGCCCAAGGACGAAACGCCACCTCCCGGCGGCGAACAATTCCCGCCCGTTCCGGCAGAAGGCGAGGAAGCTGGCGCTCCTCCCGCAGCAGGTGGCGCGCCGAATCAAGACGATGCGATGTCGCGTCTGGCCGAACGGTCCAATGCCGTTCATGATAGTAATGAACCGACCGGCTTCGAAGCCAGCGTTCACAAGATCAAGGAACAGGTGCTGCCGCGCCTGCTTGAACGCGTCGATCCGGAGGCCGCGTCCACACTGACCAAGGACGAACTGTCCGAAGAATTCCGCCCGATCATCATGGAAGTGCTGGCCGAGCTGAAGATCACCCTCAACCGCCGCGAACAATTCGCGCTGGAAAAGGTGTTGATTGACGAATTGCTCGGCTTCGGCCCGCTGGAAGAACTTCTGGGTGACCCGGACGTGTCCGATATCATGGTCAACGGTCCGGAACAGACCTACATCGAAAAAGGCGGCAAGCTGGTTATCGCGCCGATCAAGTTCCGCGACGAGCAGCACCTTTTCCAGATCGCGCAGCGTATCGTGAACCAGGTCGGCCGCCGCGTCGACCAGACCACGCCGCTCGCCGACGCCCGCCTCAAGGACGGCAGCCGTGTGAACGTGATCGTGCCGCCCCTGTCGCTCAAGGGCACTGCGATCTCCATTCGTAAGTTCTCCGAAAAGCCGATCACGCTCGACATGCTGCAGGGCTTTGGCTCGATGAGCCAGAAGATGTGTACCGCGCTCAAGATTGCCGGTGCCTGCCGTATGAACATCGTTATCTCGGGCGGTACGGGTTCTGGTAAGACGACCATGCTCAACGCCCTTTCAAAGATGATCGATCCGGGCGAACGCGTGCTGACGATCGAGGACGCGGCCGAACTTCGCCTGCAGCAGCCGCACTGGCTGCCGCTGGAAACGCGTCCGCCG
>CAJXLD010000073.1 GCA_913055595.1 uncultured Altererythrobacter sp. | reverse complement strand
AACCCTTCACCTCAGCCATAATGCGGTCGAAGGGGCGCGTCTTGTAGCCGCTGTCCGACTTGATAACGTTGCCGTGCATCGGATCGCAGCTCCACACCACCGGATGGCCTTCCTTCTGCACCGCGCGCACCAGCGGCGGCAGTCCGGCTTCGACCCTTTCATGCCCGAAGCGCGCGATCAACGTCATCCTGCCCGCCTCGCGTGCAGGGTTGAGGATGTCGAGCATGCGCAGCAGCGCATCGGGCTCCAGGCTCGGACCACACTTCATGCCGATGGGATTGTTGATGCCGCGCATATATTCGACATGCGCCGAATCCTCGAAGCGCGTGCGATCGCCGATCCATAGCATATGGGCAGAGGTGTCATACCATTCGCCGGTAAGCGAATCCTGCCGCGTCAGGGCCTGCTCATAAGGCAGCAACAGTGCTTCATGGCTTGTGTAGAGGCTGGCCATCTTCAGCTGCGGCTGGTCTTCAATGTCAATGCCACAGGCTTCCATGAAGTCCAGTGCCTCACCAATGCGATCTGCGATTGACTTGTACTGCTCCGCCCAACCGCTGCGGCCCATGAAATCTAGCGTCCACTGGTGCACCTGACGAAGATTGGCGTAACCGCCCGTGGTGAACGCACGCAGCAGGTTCAGCGTCGCCGATGCCTGACTATAGGCACGCACCATGCGTTGCGGATCGTTGCGACGATTCTCCGCGCCGAATTCGATACCATTGATTATATCGCCGAAATAGCTGGGCAGCTCCACGCCATCCTGCGTTTCGGTAGGCGCACTGCGCGGCTTGGCGAACTGGCCGGCCATGCGGGCGACCTTCACCACCGGCATCTTGCTGGCGTAGGTCAGCGTAGCGGCCATCTGCAGGATTACGCGCAAGGTATCGCGAATGTTGGTGGCGTTGAATTCGGCAAAGCTCTCTGCGCAATCTCCGCCCTGCAGCAAGAACGCCTTGCCTGCCGTCACATCGGCCAACTTGGTCTTCAGCGCGCGCGCTTCACCCGCAAAGACAAGCGGCGGCAGGCCGGCCAGCACATCTTCTGCTGCCTGCAATTCGCTTGCGTCTTCATAGCGGGGCAGGTGCTTCGCAACGAATTTGTCCTGCTTCCAGCTATCGGGTGTCCAGTTCTGTGCCACTTTACTCATTCCAAATAGGGTGTTGCGTCGAACAACATCCGACTCCAGCACCACTCGTTTACGGGAAAGTGGCATCTAACTCCGAGTCGCAGCCGGTGCAAAGGTTACTTTGGTTATAGTTGCGTGCTCTACTAAAACGCTCAGGCCCCTTCGGGAAGCACCACCAGCTTGAATCCGCCGTGGTTAGCCAGATAGCGCGCTGCCAACGCCCGGATCTCTTCTGCCGACGTATTTACATAATCGGCCGCCAGGCTGGGCAGATTGGCTACGCGCAATGGATCGAAAGCGCTGCCTTCGATCTGGTTTAGCCAGAAAGTGTGGCCGGTTTGCGCGCGGAAGATGTTTTGACGGACCGGTTCGATGACGCGATCCAGTTCGTCTATGGTCGGGCCATTATTGGCAAGATCCTGCACAATCATCGCAGCCTCGGCAAAGAAGGCGCCAACCTCTTGTGGCGGAACTTGCACCAATGCCATCAAATATCCGCCGCTATCGATATCGAGCGGCCAGTTTGAAGCAGCGAACGGCGAATAAGCGGTTCCCGATCTTTCTCGCAACCCATCGAGCAACCGGTTCGCTACAATCTGCGCCAACAGGTCAAGCTTGCGCGCCTGCGGCAGGCCTGCCGAGCCGCCACCGGTGGGCCAGGCGATCACGGCAGCGGCCTGATCCGCCTCGCCGGTGTGCCGCAAGATGACCGGTTGTGCATTGGCCCCCGGAAAGCCCACAGGCTCTTTCCATACCTCGGCGGGCACATCTTCACGCAAGCGCAAGGCCCCGAAGGTACGACTGAGCGCTTCGACTGTCGGCTCGTAGTCGATATCGCCAAATACATCGACTTCCACCTGCCCTTGGGAAAGCAGGCGCGACCAGACGCGGCGGAACTCGCTCGCCGTCGCATTGCGCAATTGTTCGGGCGTAGGCACGGCATAGCGACCGTCGCGGTCACGCAGCAAATAGTCCAGATCGCGCGTCAGAACCCCGTTGGGATCGCCGTTGAAGGAATCGTAGCCGAGTGTGGCGCTGGCCTTGGCACGTTCAACGGGCGCGACGTCCCATCGTGGAAAGGCCAGCTTGGCCGCGAAGAGATAGAGCTGGTCCGCCAGATCCTCCGCGCGCGTGATGCCTTCAAACTCGAATGCACCTTCGCCGATGGAAAAATTGAAGGTCATCTTGCGCCCGGCCGAAATGCGATCCAGTTCATTCTGACCCAAAGGGCCTATACCCGAATTGACCAGCGCCCTGCGGCCCAGATCGGCATAGACTGCCTCATCCTCCGCAAAACCGCGCCATCCGGCACCAAAGCGCACTCGCACGGTCACGCGACCCGGTTCGTTGTCGCTATCACGCAGCAACGCCACCACCCCATTAGCAAAAGTGAGCTTTTCGGTGCTGGCGAGAAGCCCAGGGCCAAGGGGCTCGCGGATCACCGGATAGGTGGGATCCCCGATCGGGGGCAAAGTGTCGAAGCTTACCGATTCGACGTCGTCCCGTCCGTTCCCGTTCGCCGTAACTGGGGCAAGTAAGGCAGCACGCAGATCTTCGGCGGTGGCCTCGCCCATCTCGGGGGTCATCATGATCGCGCGGATCACATTGCCGCTGAACAGGCCGCGCGTATGTTCGAGGATCGCCTCCGGCGTGAAACGATCGCGCATGCCGCGAAAGACGCTGAGAAATGTTGCCGGGGCGGCCACCGCCTCGCGTATGTCCACGGCATTCACCAGATTGTCGGCCAATTGCGTGCCCGCCTGAATCTGCTCTTGTCCGACCATATCGACAAATGCGATATCGAACTGGGACACGGCTCGTTCGATCTCGTCCTCGTTCGGCGGTTCGGCCAGCGCGCTGGCAATAACCGAACGCACATCGTGCAGCGCAGTTTCCCAATCATCGGTCAGCGGCGTGAAGGAGACATAGGTGCCGTCGGCAGTACGGCTGACCTTCTCCTGCTCGACAAAGGCGAACAGATAGCTCCCTCCTGCCCGCGCCTGCTCTTCCAGCCGCCGGTTGAGGATAGCCTGCGCCACTGCATCGATCAGCAGCCCGCGATTATATTCGAGGTTGTCGACCACCTCTACCCAAGGGCGCAGAACTGCATAGGTCAGGTTGCGCGGTTGACCGGGTTCCACGATCACGCGCGCTTCACCAACGGGATTGGCGGGGTCAGCACCTGCCGGCACCTGCGGATCGCCGAAATCCGGTTCGGGAGTCACATCACCCGGCACAGACCAGTCGGCGAAATTGCGTTCGACCATGGCTGCGAGGACTTGCGGGCTGGCATCGCCGACCAGGACCACCACAGTATTCTCGGGGCGATACCAGCGACGGTGAAACGCCCGCACGGCCTCCGGAGTAGCTGCTTGCAACGATTCGACCGTGCCGATCGGCGGCCTTTGGGCCAAACGCTGGCCAGCATAGAGAAGCTCGCGCGTAGCGATGGCGATGCGCATGTCAGGCCCGGACCTCTCGCGCCTTTCGGCCAGAACGATAGGCACGTCCGCCGCCAGATTGTCGGCTGAAAGGGCCGGCTCCTGGATCATGCCGGCAAACAGGTGCATGCTCTCTTCCAGCGTGGCGCGGTGGGCATTGGGCAGGTCGAGCTGGTAAACCGTTTGCGTAGCGCTGGTTATGGCATTGGTATCATTCCCGAAACCGGCACCCAGTCGCTGAAAATGGGCGATCGCCTCACCGGGTCCGAAATGACGGGATTCGCGAAACGTGAGATGCTCTATCAGATGGGCAAAACCAAGCTCGTCCTCGTTCTCGTGCAACGACCCTGCGTCAATCCGCACCCTGATGGAAACCTGGCATGGCGGCACGCCGTTCTGCCGCACCGCATAGCGCACGCCATTGGGCAGCTCACCGAACAGCCATTGCTCGTCCACCGGGATATCCGTGCCGCGATAGATCCACGGATCATCGGGTCGCGCATATTGCGGAACATCCGCCTCACTGGCGACATCGACGGTACAATATTCCTGCGCCAGCGCGGGCGCAGGCAGCACGACAAGAGCGAAAAGTAATGCGCAGCCTATGCGCGAAAATAGGGTCATGACATCTGCCATAAGGCCATTGAGGGATGAAGGCTTGGTGAATAGCGTGGTCGCCGCATTTGTCGCCATGCAAATATTGCTTGCTTGAGAAGCCGCGCCTGCAGTCCTACATCGCAACCATGTTCATAGAAACCGAAACCACGCCAAACCCCTCCACGCTCAAGTTCCTGCCCGGAAAGCAGGTAATGCCGTCTGGCACGCGCGATTTTGCCTCCCCCGAAGAGGCCGAAGCCTCCCCGCTCGCGCAGGCGCTGTTCGATACCGGTGAAGTGACGGGTGTGTTCTTTGGTAGCAACTTTGTCTCCGTAACCGCAGGTCCCGGCAGCGATTGGTCGGCCTTGAAGCCGCAGGTCGTTGCCGTCTTGCTGGACCATTTCGTCAGCGAGGCCCCGCTCTTTGCAGGCGGCGATGCCAGCGGGATTTCGGTTCCTGTCGAGGATGATGACCTCATTTTCGAGGATGATCCTGCGCATTCCGACATTGTCGACCAGATCAAGGAACTGCTCGAAACGCGCGTACGCCCTGCCGTCGCCGGCGATGGCGGCGATATCCGCTATCGCGGCTTCAAGGACGGTGTGGTTTACCTGCAGATGCAGGGGGCCTGTTCGGGATGCCCCAGTTCCACCGCCACGCTCAAGCACGGTATCGAAGGCCTGCTGAAGCATTATGTTCCCGAGGTGAGCGAAGTCCGCGCCGCCTGACGGCCCACGGAGATCCATCATGCCCGAACCCCTGACCGACGAAGTGCTAAACCAGCTTTTTCGCGAGGCGCGCACCTGCCAGTATTTCGATGGCCGCAGCGTCAGCGATGAGCAGATTCACGCGATCTGGGAACTGGCAAAAATGGGACCGACATCGATGAACCAGCTTCCTGCGCGGATCGTCTGGTGCAAATCTGCCCAAGCCAAGGAAAGATTGGCCGCTCACGCCGCACCTGGGAATGTCGAGAAGGTAAAAAACGCCCCCGTCTGCGCGATCATTGCCATGGATGTCGATTTCCACGAGCATTTGCCGACCCTCGTTCCGCATATGGATGCCAGGCCGATGTGGGATGGAGAGGACAAGCGCGAAGCGCGTGCACACAGCGCCTTCCGTAACGGCACTCTGCAGGGCGGCTATTTCATCATGGCGGCACGCGCGCTGGGGCTGGATTGCGGGCCGATGTCCGGCTTCGACAATGACGCCGTCGATGCCGATTTCTTCGCCGACCAACCCAACTGGAAGAGCAATTTCATCTGTTCGGTAGGATATGGCGATCCAACGCGGCTACACAAGCGCGCACCGCGCCCCGAATTTGACCTGTTCAACCGCTTGCTCTGAGGCAATCTCTCGATGCGTGTTCTAGCCATCGAAAGCGCGACCGAGGCCTGCTCTGTTGCCCTGTTCGACAATGGCGAGTGCATTGACCATTTTCATGAGGTGATCGGCCGCGGGCATGCCGAATCACTTGTTCCAGCCATCGCAAACTTGCCCGAAAAGGGTCGTGCGGATCGAATTCTGGTCTCTCTCGGCCCCGGAAGTTTCACCGGCGTAAGAATCGGACTTGCTGCGGCGCGCGCGCTGGGCCTCGCGTGGAATGCAGATGTCCTCGGCTACCCCACACTTGCCCTGTTGGCCGCGCAAGCTCCATCTGGCCCTGTTACCGTCTGCATGAATGGCGGTCATGGCGAATGGTTCGTGCAGAACTTCAACACGCATAAATGCCCTGAGGACGAAGCTCGCTCACTCAAACCAGCGTTAGCGGTAACAGCCTGTCTGCACGATGTAATTGCAGGCGATCGCGCTCAAGATCTGGCAGAACTTCTCGATCGCGAGACCAGCGCAATAGGGGGACTGCCCGATGCCCGCAATGCACTGCTGGTGCCGTCCGAACTGTTGAGCAATGGCCTGACGCCAACTTATGGACGTGCGCCCGACGCTCGCCTGCCGGAGAGCGCGCCTTGATGGACGCCCTGGACGCGATAATGGCAGTTATGGAGAGCGCTTTCGACCCTGCATACGGCGAGGCCTGGAATCGCAAGCAGACCAGCGATTCGCTTTGCCTGTCCAATACGCATTACCTGTTGGTGAACATAGACGGCGAGGAACCGCAGGCACCTGATGAAGCGGTCGGATTTGCCTTGTCGCGTCTTGCTGCGGACGAAGAAGAGCTGTTGCTTATCGCGGTCAAGCCCGATGTCAGGGGTCGCGGCGTTGGTAGCGCTCTCATGAAAAAATTCCTCGATTGCGCGAAACAGCGTGGCGCAAGACAAATATTCTTGGAGATGCGCGAAGGGAACCCGGCAGAACATCTTTATAAGGCCTTCGGATTACGGCCTGTGGGCAGACGCGCCGACTATTATAGATCAGGAAATAGCGGTCCGTTTGACGCGATTACCTACAGAAAAGTCATGGACTGAAGTAAATTTCAACAGAGCCGTGACATTTTTTCTTTCTATCCCCCTTGCAACTGCCCGTCGGCTGGTGCACGGGTAGAAAGCGTAGTGAGTCAAATATGAGCCTACTACGCAAATTCAGGTCGCCCTAAAACATAACGAGGTGCAAATGGAAACCCTTGATAACGACACGAACGAGATGTTGATCACACTCACCTCGGACATTGTCACGGCGCACGTCGCCAATAACAGTGTCGAGGTCGCAGATCTCCCGCCCCTAATTCAAAGCGTGTATGGTGCCCTAGCGGGGCTCGGTACGGAATCAGCAGAAGAAGAACGCCCGGAACCTGCCGTCTCCATCCGATCTTCGATCAAGTCTGATCACATCACTTGCCTCGAATGCGGCAAGAAGATGAAGATGCTCAAGCGTCACCTGATGACCGATCATGGCCTGACGATCGATGACTACCGCGCCCGCTTCGGCCTCACCGCGGATTATCCGATGGTTGCCCCAAATTATGCGGAAAAGCGCCGTGAACTGGCCAAGAAGATCGGCCTAGGCCGCAAACCCGGCCAGCGTCGTGGACGTCGCAAAAAGGCGGCATAGACGCTCCCAACCGCCATTCAGGTTGAAAAGACGCCCCGCCACTCTCATAGTGTCGGGGCGGTTTGCATTGGATCAGGATCGAAACATTGTCGCATGCACCCATTGACCTGGAGGCCCTTTGCGCGGAGCGAGGGCTGCGAATTACCGAACAGCGGCGGGTCATTGCGAAAGTGCTGTCGGAAAGCGAAGATCATCCGGATGTCGAAGCGCTGCATGAACGCGCTTCCGCCATCGATCCCAAGATCTCGATTGCCACGGTCTACCGCACCGTGCGCCTCTTCGAAGAGGCCGGCATTCTCGACCGGCATGACTTCGGCGATGGTCGGGCCCGTTATGAGGCCGCACCCGAAGCGCATCACGACCACCTGATCGATGTCGAAACCGGCAAGGTGGTGGAATTCGTCGACCCGGAACTGGAAGCCCTGCAAAAGGTCATTGCCGAAAAGCTGGGATACCGCCTGGTCGACCATCGCATGGAGTTGTACGGCGTCCGGATCGACCGAGAGGACTGACGCCGCCGACAAGCTCGGATGGCGCTGGCTGCTCGTGCTGGCACGGGTTGCGGCAGCAATTTTGACCCTGGCGCTGATCCTTGTTCCACATTTCGTCTTCCGCCTCTTCGGAAGCAAGGACATAATTCCGCCCTTGCTCCTCTCGATAGTTGCACGCATCGTCGGCGTCCGCATACGCGTAGTGGGCACAGCGCAGAAACACGCGTTACTGCTGGGCAATCACGTCAGCTGGCTCGACATATTGGTGATGGGAGGCACCAGCCGCAGCGCCTTCGTCGCGCATAGCGGTTTGTCCGAACACCCCATCCTCGCCTGGCTATGCCTGCAGAACGAAACGCTCTTTATCACCCGCGACCAGCGCGGCACCGTGGCCGAACAGATTGACCAGGTGGTGGAACGCCTCGGCCACCGCCGACTGACGATCTTTCCAGAGGCCACCACCGGCGACGGAAAGAGCCTTCTCCCCTTCCGATCCTCATTGCTTTCCGCAGTGGAGCGCCTGCCGCGCGACTTGCCCGTGCAGCCCTTCGCGCTCGACTTTGAAGAGGTGGAGGAGATTGCCTGGACTGGCGAAGAACCGGGCCTTGCCAATTTCCGTAAGATCCTGTCGCGGACAAGGCCGATCTACCTCACCATCCGGTTCCTTGAACCGCTGGTGGGCGATGAACTGGCCAATCGCAAGACCATGGCGGCAGCGGCACAGCAAAGGATTGCGGCAGCGCTGCACATGTGACACGCGCTTTGCTTTCCGGCGCGCGATGGCTTAAAGGCGCGCTCCCATGCGACAGAGCAATCCTCCCAAGACCTACAGGGTCAAGAGCTTCGGCTGCCAGATGAACGTCTATGACGGCGAGCGCATGGCCGAAATGCTCGGCGCCAAGGGTATTACGCCTGCGCCAGAGGGCGAGGAGGCGGACCTTGTCGTGCTCAACACCTGCCATATTCGCGAGAAGGCGGCAGAGAAGGTCTATTCGGATATCGGTCGGTTGAAGAAGCCCGATGGATCCAAGCCACTGATCGCCGTCGCCGGCTGCGTGGCACAGGCGGAGGGCGAGGAGATCATGGCGCGCGCTCCAGCGGTGTCGATGGTCGTTGGGCCACAAGCCTATCATCGCCTGCCCGAGATGATCGACAAGGCCGTGGCGGGCGAGCGTGCGACCGATACAGACATGCCCGAGGATGCCAAATTTGCTGCCCTTCCCAAGCGTCGCAAGGTCGGCCCGAGCGCCTTCCTGACGATCCAGGAAGGTTGCGACAAGTTCTGCACCTATTGCGTGGTTCCCTATACGCGTGGCGCGGAAATCTCTCGCCCTTACAGCGAGTTGCTGCGCGAAGCCGAGGGCCTGGTTGAATGCGGCGCGCGCGAAATCACGCTGCTGGGGCAGAACGTCAACGCCTGGACGGGAGAAGATGACAAGGGCCGCGATGTGGGCATGGACGGCCTCGTCAAGGCGCTCGCGGACCTGCCAGACTTGCAGCGCATCCGCTACACTACCAGCCATCCCAATGACATGACCGATGGAATCATCGCCATGCATGGCGAAGTCGATAAGCTGATGCCTTACCTGCACCTGCCGGTGCAGAGCGGCTCCGACCGGGTGCTGAAGGCGATGAACCGCAGCCATACGGCAGACAGCTATCTCAAGCTGCTCGAACGCTTCCGCGCGGTACGCCCCGACATCGCGCTGTCGGGCGATTTCATCGTAGGCTTTCCGGGCGAGAGCGAGGCCGAATTCGAAGAGACTTTGCAGCTTGTGGACGCAGTCCGCTATTCGCAAGCCTTCAGCTTTAAATACTCCCCCCGCCCCGGCACCCCCGCCGCGACGATGGAAGACCAGATCGCGCTCGAAGTGATGGACGAACGACTCCAACGCCTGCAATCCGCGCTCAACCGCGACCAATACGCCTTCAATCAGGCGAGCGTTGGCAAGACCTGCGACATCCTCGTCGAACGCAAGGGCAAGCTGGCGGGCCAATGGCTGGGCAAGTCCCCCTGGCTGCAATCGGTCTTCTTCGAGGGTGATTCCGCGATCGGCGATATGGTCCGCGTGGAACTGGACGAGGCGGGTCCGAATTCTCTCAAGGGGCGTGTGCTGGAAAGCGCTACTTCCTGATCAGTAGACAATCGGGCGCAAATCGCCCTGGTCGATGACAATGGATTCGATCTCGTCCACCGGCTCCGTCGGGGGCATGGTCGGATTGGAGGGATATTTCTCTCCATCAAATCGAAGCACTCGCAAGCCAGGATTCTCGTTCCCGCCACCACCTACGCGGACAACGATGTCGCGCATGCCATTGCTGCTGCTGTCGAGCACGCCAATGGGCAACCATGTAATGGTCGTGCGCCCAAGGCTTTCGATTCCGGCGGGTGTCACGCGCAGCATGTGCAGGTTACAGCCGCCCGTGCCGCACCAATTTCTGCCGCCAATATAGATCAGTGCATCGTTATAACCATCGTCATCGAGATCGATTTGGCCCGCGCGGTAAAGCGCATCTTCGCCTGCTGTGGCGACGATCCAGTCGATCAGATAACCGTCAGTTATTGGAATCGGTTCGTCCTGCTGAATCGCCACCGGCTCCATCAGAGCAGTCACAGGCATAGGCGGAGCAGAAGCCAATTGAGGGCCGAGCGACGGCACCGAATCCTGCGATTTTTCCTCTGCTTCAGTTGCGTCGGCAGAAGGCTCACCACACGCGGCAAGCGCCAGAAGGGGCGCCAACATCAATGTCTTGCGCAAAGGAATCAACGCCGTTCCCCATGACAGGCCCATGACTTTCCACCGCTTGATGTCATGCCGCATCTTGCCTGAGGCTGAACCGCGCCTATTCTCTGATTGTAACCGCTCGAAAGGAGTCCATGGCTCGCAAGGCACATAGCGCCGATGAACCGGCCGCAATCGCTCACCCCGAAGATCGTCGCGATCACGCGCGCCGCGCAAGGGTGGAGGTGGAATTTGACGAACAGGCCGTCCTCGGCGCGCTGTTCGGGGAATTCGATGCCAATCTTGTGCTGCTGGAAAACCGGTTGGGCGTTTACATCGGCGCACGCGGTAACAAGGTGGTGATCGAAGGGGCGGAAGACGATGTCGCCCC
>CAJXLD010000072.1 GCA_913055595.1 uncultured Altererythrobacter sp. | reverse complement strand
TTACCACCTTGCAACCAAGCCCGATGGACCGGGGCCCGACGGATTCAGCTCTGCCGAAGCAGAAGCGAAATACGCCGAATGGGAAACCAAGCATCAGGATCTGGTCGGTCGAGCCACCTTGATCGTCTCAAAACAGCGCCACGGCTCCACCGGCAATGTCCCGCTCCACTTCCAGAGCGAGATCACCAAGTTTACCTCTCCCAATCTGAAGGACTATTCGGACTGGGGTTACGAATGAGCAGCGCGGGCCAGAGATCCCAATTCACAGCCCCAGGTTGAGCTTGCGGCTCACCGTGTAATCCAGCACCGAAACGAGAAACCAGCTGGCCGCCCAGCGCATACGGTTGAACCAGGTCGCATTTTGACGATGCCTCTCTGGCGTGATGGGCAGTGAAGCATCGAGATGCTGGCCGATGAACCCACGCATCCGCTCAGCCAGCGCCTTGTCCTCAATCCGCAGCACGATCTCGAGATTGAGATAGAGGCTGCGCATATCGAAATTGGCACTGCCCAGATAGACCGCATCGTCGAGTACGATGAGCTTGGTGTGCAGCATGCAGGGCTGGAACTCGAATATCTGCGCGCCGGCCTTGAGCAATCCCTTGTAGAGCAGCCGCGCGGCCCCCAGCGTGGCGCCATTGTCGGTCTTCCCCGCCAGCACCAACCGCGTCTCTCCCTTGCGTGCTATTCCCCTGATTCTACGCCTGAGCCGCCTGGGCGGCGCGAAATAGGCCATCATCATGTCGAGCTTGTGGCCATAGATGAGGTCCTGGCTGACTGCACGCGCCCAGCTGGACAGGCCCTTTGTCGGACCACCGATCAACAATTGCACACCGCCGCTGCCACTATCCCATTCACGCACGCTCTTGCGGATGGCACGAAACTGCCGCGTTTCGATGGCAGTCCAGGCTTCCAGCTCGGCAAACCAGGCCTCAATCCGTCCGACCACCGTACCGCGCACGGTTACGGCCAGATCGGTCCACCCATTGTCTTCGGGCAAATCGAAATAGCCATCCTCGATATTGAAGCCACCCAGCATTGCTGTTTCGCCATCGGCAATCACCATTTTCTGATGGTTGCGGACAAGATAGCGGCGAGACCAGCGCGCCTGGAAACGATGATAGGTCCCGCCCGCCTCAACCAAGGGTTCAAAGAATTGGGCTTCGGCTTCCGCACCGAATCCGTCGACTATAACCGTTACCGCAACACCACGTCGGGCGGCGTCTGAAAGCCGGTCGCGCACAAGGCGCGCCGTATCGTCGCGGGCGAAGATGTAGAAGGCGAGCTTCAGGCTGCTCCGTGCCTCATCGATAAGGCGCAACAGCTTCTCCAGCCGATCCGGCCCGGAGGGGTAGAAGCCCAGACGCAATCCTTGCGCATCGACATGAAACGGCTCCGGATCACGGTAGGCATCACCTGTGCTCATGCGTTCTACCTAGTGGCTCTTGCCGCGCGGTGGAAGCGCCGAGCCGCTGTAGAAAATCTTGACCTTTTCCTCCCTCTCGCCTAACTGCACGTCTTTCCGAACAAGCCGCACAGAATTGGAGTGCCCATGGCGCGCGTTACCGTCGAAGATTGCGTCGACAAGGTCCCGAACCGTTTCGATCTCGTCCTGCTGGCCGCACAGCGTGCCCGCGAGATTTCCGGTGGTGCCGAACTGACAATCGACCGCGATCGTGACAAGAACCCGGTTGTCGCCCTGCGCGAAATTGCCGAACAGACGATCAAGCCCAAGCAGCTGAACGAATCTCTGGTGCAATCGCTGCAGAACTTCCTGCCCGATGAAGAAGACGAAGCGGACGATATCGGTTCGCTGAGCCAGTCGGCAGAGGCCATGCGCCTGTCCGCATCGGCTCCCACCCGTTCGACCTCGATCGGTGCCGATTACGACGGCTGATTTGCACCCGTCCGTTTTTTCGAAAGGGCCGCGCCGCAAGGTGCGGCCCTTTTCGTATGCGCCCTGTCGTTCTAATATGGGTATCTCGACGTATCGCCCTGATCGCGATAGGATTTCATTGCAGGAGGGCACATGAGCGACATCACCGAAGGGCTTGGCACGGCCGTGGAAGGCGGACTGTTCGCGCGGGCCATTGAACCGGGGTCGGGAGCGAAGGAACGCCAACCAGGCGATCCGGAGGCCTGCCTGAATTGCGGGAAGCGGCTTGTCGGTGCCTATTGCCATGCCTGCGGGCAGACCGCGCATATCTACCGCACCATCGGCGCCTTCATGCATGATCTGCTCCATGGCGCGCTGCACTTCGAAGGCAGACTGTGGCGTACCCTGCCGATGCTGGTGTTTCGCCCCGGACGGCTGACTCGGCGCTATATCGAAGGGGCCCGCGCGCGCTTTGTTTCTCCCATGGCGCTGTTCCTGTTCAGCGTCTTCCTGATGTTCGCCGTCTTCCAGCTGCTCGGCATCTCCACTCCGACCAATATTGCCCAGGATGCCCCCGAAGCTCGTGCGGTCCTGTCCGAAGAGCTCAATACTGGCGACAGAGGGGATGCGGAACGCCTGGCGGAGGCACTCAATGGCGCACAGCAAGAATTTTCCCAGGCAATGCAGGAAGAAGGCGTCGCCGTGCCCATCGACGAAAATGGCGATGCCCGGCTGAACCTAAGCAGCACTGGCGTGGGCTGGCTCGATGCGGGTATCGAGAAGTGGGAAGAAAACCCCAGCCTGATGCTCTACAAGCTGCAGGCCAACAGCTATAAATTCTCCTGGTTGTTGATCCCGATATCGATCCCCTTCGTCTGGCTGATCTTCGCATGGAAGCGGCGCTTCCGTGGCTATGACCACGCGATTTTCGTCACCTATTCGCTCAGCTTCATGACGCTGCTGTTCATCACCGTTTCGATACTCCATGCCGTAGGCGTCTCTGCCGCAGTAACTGTTCCGCTGGTTCTGCTGGCGCCGCCGATCCACCTCTACAAACAGCTGCGCTATGCCTATGAACTTTCGCGCTTTTCTGCCATTTGGAGGCTGCTGGTACTATCGACATTCATCTGGGTGATCCTGCTGATCTTCCTGCAGGTCCTCTTCCTGCTGGGCGGAATGTAGAAAAGGAAAGGGCGGCACATTGCTGCACCGCCCGATCATCTTTGCTTGGCTGTAGGAAAAAGGAAATTCAGGCCCCTTGCGGAGCTTCTCCCGATCCGCCGAAACGCTTGCCCGCCTTGGGAATGGCGGAACCATGGGTAGGCTGGACCACTGTCGGGCCCGAAGGTAGGTCCGGGCGATCGACCTTTCCGGTTTCCAGCAATTCCTTGATTTCGTCACCCGTCAGGGTCTCATATTCAAGCATGGCCTGCGCCAACAGGTGGAGCTGATCCTCATGCTTGGTGAGCAGATCGGTTGCACGCTTGTGCGCACCTTCGACCAGGCCCTTGATCTCGGCATCGATCAGCTTGTTGGTCTCGTCCGAAGCCATCGTCCGTACGGTTTGGCCCATGCCGAGATAGCCTTCCTGGCTCGCTTCATATTGCAGCGGGCCGAGCTTGTCCGACATGCCCCATTTGGTGACCATGTTGCGCGCCAGGTCGGTAGCATACTGGATATCCGAGCTTGCACCGCTCGACACCTTGTCATGGCCGAAAATGATCTCTTCCGCCACGCGGCCACCCATGCTGACCGAGAGGTTCGCATGCATCTTATCGCGGTGGTAGGAGTAATTGTCCCGCTCGGGCAAGCGCATCACCATGCCCAGCGCGCGGCCACGCGGAATGATCGTCGCCTTGTGGATCGGGTCCGAAGCCTCTTCATGGATAGACACAATCGCATGGCCCGCCTCGTGATAGGCGGTCATCTTCTTCTCGTCCTCGGTCATCACCATCGATTTGCGCTCGGCGCCCATCATGACCTTGTCCTTGGCGTC
Organism: uncultured Altererythrobacter sp.; assembly: GCA_913055595.1. GTDB lineage: Bacteria > Pseudomonadota > Alphaproteobacteria > Sphingomonadales > Sphingomonadaceae > Alteraurantiacibacter. The sequence goes on along the minus strand of CAJXLD010000072.1, from coordinate 7,125 downwards.
CTCGAACTCCTGCATGGCGACAAGGCGCTTGTTGCGCCGCGCGGCCAGCAGCGCCGCCTCGTTGACAAGGTTGGCAAGATCCGCACCCGAAAAGCCCGGTGTGCCGCGCGCAATGGTGCGCGGGTTCACGTCGGGCGCCAGAGGCACCTTTTTCATATGCACGGCGAGGATCTTCTCGCGCCCATCGATATCAGGGATCGGCACAACCACCTGGCGGTCGAAGCGTCCCGGACGCAGCAACGCCGGATCAAGCACGTCTGGGCGATTGGTGGCGGCGATGATGATGATGCCCTCATTGGCCTCGAAACCGTCCATCTCGACCAGCAACTGGTTCAGCGTCTGCTCGCGCTCGTCGTTCGAATTGCCGATGCCATTGCCGCGGTGGCGGCCGACAGCATCAATCTCGTCGATAAAGACGATGCAGGGCGCATTCTTCTTCGCCTGTTCGAACATGTCGCGAACGCGGCTGGCACCAACGCCCACGAACATCTCGACAAAATCGGAACCCGAAATCGTGAAGAAGGGCACACGCGCTTCGCCTGCGATGGCGCGGGCAAGCAGCGTCTTGCCCGTACCGGGGGAGCCGACCAGCAGCGCGCCCTTGGGAATTGTACCGCCGAGCTTGGAGAAGCGATGCGGGTCCTTCAGGAACTCGACGATCTCCTGCAATTCCTCGCGCGCCTCGTCGATTCCGGCGACGTCTTCAAAGGTAACGCGCCCCTGCTTTTCGGTCAGCAATTTGGCCTTGCTCTTGCCAAAACCCATCGCGCCCGAACCGCCGCCTTTCTGCACCTGGCGCAGCGCGAAGAAGGCGATGCCCAGGATCAGCAGGAAAGGCAGCGTATTGATCAGGATATAGAGCAGAACATTGCCTTCATCGGGCGCAGCGCCGGTATATTCGACGCCATTGTCTTCCAATAGCTGTGTCAGGCTGATGTCATTGCCCACAGGTATGGTGGAGAAGGTCTCGTCATTCTTGAGCTTGCCGGTGATCAGCTCGGGACTGATGACCACTTCTTCCACGCTGCCTTCTGCCACCTTGTCGCGGAATTCGGAATATGACATGGCGGGGCCGGCGGCCTGGCCGGTATTTCCAAAGAGGGACACCATCAGCAACAGCGCCATGAAGATACCGCCCCAGACAAGCAGGCTCTTCATCCACGGGTTGGGATTGTTTTCCGGTTCCTGATTTTCGCTCATTACGGCTGATGTCCTTTCACGGGACAATGTAGGATCGCGCAGGTGAATGGCAAGCTAACGCGAGCCCGCAAAGTTTACACATTTTACACTGTCCAAAGGGAAAAATCCCGACGTCCACCAAAAGACTGAAATTTCGTTGTTTTTAGCATTTCCAAATGGTCTTTCATGGGTGCCGACTGGCATATTTGCCACGCAGTAGGACAGCCAATCCCAGCCTACTCGCGCGGTTTTGCCAGGATCAGCCTGTCGGACAGGTCCGCACCTTGTTGGCCTGTGATCTGGAACAGCGCCTCGAATGGCTCATCGGCGAGGGCATCTAGCCCCTCCGGCAGATCACCTGAGGCGACCAAAGGGCCGATCCCACGCAGGCCGGTAATGCGCTCACTCGCAAGCACCGTGACCTGCGCACCGCCAGGCGCGTCGTAGCGCGTGACATAGGCATAATCGCGGTAGAAAGCGGGGGAAGCGAGGCGGCGTGCTTCATCGCTCGCCCAGCGTTCGCCGCTCTCGCGATCGATCAACTCGTCGTAGCTATCGCCGATGCGCAGGCTGCTGTCGGAAAAGGTAATTTCCTCCAGCAGTCCCATGCCCGACAGCAGGCCAATATAGACAACATCATGGCTGTTGAGCATGTCGGAGCCGAGTTGTGACGATGGAATGATCTCCACGTCCTTGCCAATTCCTGCCAGGATGGGTGCAACTTGTTGCAAGGCGTAAGACGTCTGGAAGGGGAGGTAATTGAGCCCGAAATCCTCGGCATAGCCATAACGATGGGGCTCTGCTTCCTGCATCACCAGCAGGTCTTCGGGTGAATTGACGCGGAAATCGCGGATCAGTCGGCCTTGTTCGGGAAAGACCGGATCGATTTCGCCGAAGAGGTAATAATCGCCCAGAACCACGAGCACGGGCCGGTCCGAGGCGATTACCGGATCCCAAATAGCGTTGGATGGTATCTCATTGCCGCGATTGAGCAGGAAGCCGCCGAGAAAGGCCGCCAGCACCGCAAGCACGGTCAGTATCGCCCACTTGCGTGGCAATGACCGGGCCTGCATGGCGTTTCCGAAATCTGCGGACGGCGTCCTTTCTCCGGTAAGTAGTCGCAAGGCATAGACGCCTGCCGGAATTTCCAGCTGCGGCTGCCCGGCGGGGACAGGATGGGCTTGGTAATGGTCATCCAACTTCTTGCGAAGGCGATGGACATAGACGCGCACGGTCGCATCATCGGCATCGCTTTCACTCTGGCCGAAAACAGATTGCGCGATATCCGCCTGCGTAGCCGGCTCGGCATCGGGGCCGCGTTCGGCGAAATAGTCGAACAAATCACGCAGGCGCCCGGAGCGGCCGACAATGCCTGTCTCGACAAGCCTTGCGACCTCCGCCCTATAGGCAGCGTTACTACCCGCTTCCGACGTCATACGATTGTGTCCAATTGTCGCGTTCAGGGGCTGTAACGCCCTTGTAACGGGCCGATTACCGTAAATTACGTGGTTTGGCGAGAGCCCATCGGCCAGATGAAACTCCTGGATCAAATATACGCTAGGTTACATCTTGAAAACGTACTCAATGCCTCTCCGAAGTTTGCTTGCCACGGCGGCTGTTCCTGCGCTTTGCCTTGGCAGCCTTCCAGCCATGGCTGCCGAGGAGAATGAAACGCCACCGACCGCACCTCTCCCGGATGAACGGGAGAATATCGGAATCGTGCTCGACGAAGAGACGGGTGATGTCATCTATGTCTATGGTCGTGGCGAGCGGCGTATCGGTGAAGCGATTGCCGCTAGCGAGGGCGGTGTCGCCGGTGCGGATATCGAGATCCGCCCATTGCTGCGTCCCGGTGAGCTGCTGGAAGCGACCCCCGGCCTCATCGCGACGCAGCACTCCGGCGGCGGCAAGGCCAACCAGTTCTTCCTGCGCGGCTTCAACCTCGACCATGGTACCGACTTCGGGCTCTACATCGACGATATGCCGGTCAATTTCCGTACTCACGGGCATGGGCAGGGCTATCTCGATGTCAACGGGCTGATCCCCGAAGCCGTTGAACGCGTGGACTACCGCAAGGGCCCCTATCGCGCAGACACGGGCGATTTCAGCTTCGTCGGCTCCAGCTTTATTACCACCAAGGACAATGTGGAACCCTTCGCCACAGCGGAGATTGGCTCCTATGGCTATCGCCGGTTCGTCGCGGGCGGATCGGCTTCGGTGGGCGATGGCAATCTGCTCGTCATGGGGCAGGTCAAGCTCAACGACGGACCGTGGGAACTGCCCGAAGATTTCGAAGGCTATTCGGGCCTGATCAAATATTCGACGCCGATTGGCATGGGCGATTTCCAGATTGCACTGCACATCTTCGATGCCAGCTGGAACCCGACCGAACAGCTGCCCGAACGGCTGATCGGTACGCCGGCCTGCGAAGATCGCTTCTGCGCGCTCGACACCACGCTGACGGGATATACCGAGCGGCAAGTGCTCACCGCCAATTATGAAAGCGAGAATTGGCGCATCACCGGCTATGCCCAGCATTACGACTGGAGCCTGCTGTCGAACTTCACCTATTTCCTTGAAGACCCGATCAACGGCGACCAGTTGCGCCAGTTCGAGGAACGCTGGACTTATGGCGGACGTGTGGAGCGTTTCGACCAGCTCACCAACCGCATCTCGCTGCGCAGCGGTGCGGAAGTGCGGATCGACGATATCGGCCCCATCGGCCTCGACGAGACGATCGATGGCGCGCTCGAATTCAATTACAACAGCTTCGACGTGCTGGAGAAATCGATCGGCCTCTATTCCGAAGTGATTGTCGAGCCGGTTGACCGGCTGTTCATCACCGCGGGTATTCGCGGCGACTTCTACGGCTTCAAGACAGAAGCGCTGGATGGCGTGGATGTGTGGAGCGGCAAGGTCAGCGACGATATCGTCTCGCCAAAGATCGGCGCGAACTATGAAGTGGCAGACGGTATCGCTGTCTATGCCAATTACGGTGAAGGCTTCCATTCCAACGATGCGCGCGGCGTGACCAATCCTGACGATCCGGCTCCCGGCCTGGTCAAAGGCGATTTCAAGGAGACGGGTTTCCGCTTCGAGCGCGGCGGGCTGATCTTTACCGGCGTCTATTTCTGGTCGCGGATCGATAGCGAGCTGATCTATGTAGGCGATAGCGGCGCGGTGGAACCTTCCGATCCCGGTCGCCGTCGCGGCTATGAATTCACCGCATTCTGGAAGCCCAATAATTGGCTGGCAGTGGACGGAGTATGGACCGGCACGCACAGCCGCTTTGCCGGACTGCCCGAGGGCGAGAACTTCGTGCCCGGCGCGCTGAGGAATTCGGGCGAGCTTGGCATTTCCGCTGCCTTCCGCGAGTTCAATGCGGCGGCCCGCCTGCGCTATCTCGGCAAGCATCCGCTGATCGAGGACAACTCCGAGCGTGGCGCAGCAACGCTCCTGGTCAACGCGCGCCTTGCCTGGACACCCGACAATCTCGCCGGCTTCGAGCTCTATGGCGAGGTGCTCAACCTGTTCGACAGCAAGGATGACGATATCGACTATTTCTACGCCACACGCTTCCCCGGCGAGCCTGCCGAGGGAATCGAGGGGCGCAACAGCCGCATCGTGGAACCGCGCCAATTCCGTGTGGGCGTAACCAAACGTTTTTGACGGCGAATCAATCTTGCGGGGCCCGGGTGCAATCGTGGTGCACCCGGCTCAAGGAAAGGCCCGACTGTCAGCATGGCGACAGCCGGGCCTTTCTATTTTAATTCAATCTATTGCCTTCCTCTTAGTCAAGCACCCCAATCCTTATGTCAAAGGTCCTTGACAAACCGTGCTGCGATGTCTAGCTTCCTTTACATAAATTCAAGGAGGCTTGATATGAACAGGAATACCGTCAACTCTATCGGCATCGCTCTCGCCATCCTTCTGGTGAGCTGGCTGGGTGGCACCAACCGCATTTCCCAAGACATGATGCAGACACTGCTGATCGTATTGCCCGCATTGTGGGTTGTGTCGATTGCCCGCAACGGATGCTGCTATGGGGTGGGACGAGCATGACCACCGGGCACGCCAAGAGGCGCTATCACCTACGCATGGCGGTGGCGATGGCGATCTACATCGCTTCGCTTTTCGTCGCGGACTGGCTGATTGAGGACAGGGGAGTGACCGGCATCGCGGCAGTTATGCTCGCCTCTGTACCCGGCCTGTGCGTGGCGGCGATCTTCTGGATCCTGGCGCGTCTGGTTATCGAAGAGTCGGACGAATTCCTGCGCTTGCTTTACATTCGCCAGATCATCATTGCCACCGGCATAGCGCTGACCGGCGCGTCGGTCTGGGGCTTTCTGGAACTCTATATGCTTGTTCCTCATATCGACGCCTATTGGTGGCCGGTGATCTGGTGTCTCGGAACGGGAGTTGGCGGGATTTACAACAAGCTCACCATGGGCACATCGGGCAATTGCACGTGAAAAACCGCCTCCGCGTTTTGCGCGCCGAGCGCGAATGGAGCCAGCAGGACCTGGCCGATCGCCTCGGCGTCAGCCGCCAGAGCGTGAACGCGATCGAGACGGGGAAATACGACCCCTCCCTGCCACTCGCCTTCAAGTTTGCCGACGTGTTCGAAATGCCGATTGAAGAGATCTTCCTGCGCGATTGACGCGCCGGACAATTCGAAAAGGAAATGAAAATGACTTCACGTGCCACTTTTGGCGCATGGTTGCGTGCGCCCATCTTCATGCTACTGAGTTTGGGAATTTTGCTGATGCCGGCCCTCCCCACCACGGTGGCCGCGCAGGATACCGAATACCAACGCTTCAGCGTCGAAGTCGTCGGCGAAGGACCCGACGTGATCCTCATCCCCGGCCTCGCCACACCGCGCGATGTCTGGCTACCCACCGCCCGCGAACTGGCCAGCCACTACCGTCTGCATCTGGTTCAGGTGAAGGGTTTTGGCGAGGATGCCGGTATCAACGCAGATGGCCCGGTGCTAGCCCCCATGGTGGAAGAACTGGCCAACTATATCGAACAGGAAGGTCTGCAAAAGCCGGCGGTGGTGGGTCATTCCATGGGCGGCCTTGCTGCGCTCATGCTCGGCGCGCGCCATACCGATCTTCCGGGAAAGCTGATGATCGTGGATGCCATGCCATGGTTCGGCGTGCTCGCTGCTCCCGGTCAGGAGGTGACCATGGAGATGATCGAGCCGCAGGCTGCCGCCTTGCGCGCCGGTATGATCGCCACCTATGGACAGGACCTGACGCCCGAACAGCTGGCTGCACAAGTGCAGGGTCAGGTGCTCGACCCCGCGCATCTACCGCAACTCATGGAATGGGCCGGTCGGGCCGATCCGCGCGTGGCGGGCCAGCTCGCCTATGACGACCTGACCACAGACATGCGGCAGGAAATCGCCACCATCACGGCACCGGTGACAGTCGTGTTCCCGTGGAACGAGACCTATCCAACGCTGGAGCAAGCAGAGCCCTTCTACCGCGCGCAATATGCTGCCCTGCCCGAAGTGGAAACGGTGGGGGTAGGCGCTGCCGGGCACTTCCTCATGCTCGACCAGCCCGGCTCCTTCCTGCAGGCCTTGGAGGATTTTCTCGCACAATGAACTATGCAACTCGGCCAGCTTACGGCATCTTCTCGCCCGGGAGAACGAAAGATGCAGGCACGCAAGCTGGCCGATGCGCTGGGTGTCGAGATCACCGGGCTGGACACGTCCGCTGCCATGGACACCACCACGCGCGATGAACTGGTGGAGCTGTTCCACAAAAACCTGGCGCTGGTGATCCGCGGCCCGGTGCTGACGCCCGAGCAATATGTTGCCTTCATCCGCCAGCTGGGTGATCCCGACCCTTCGGACACCAGTCGCTATCACGAACCGATAGACATTGATGGCTTCAAGGGGCTTCGGCTGGTCTCCAATATAGAGCAGGACGGCAAGAA
>CAJXLD010000071.1 GCA_913055595.1 uncultured Altererythrobacter sp. | reverse complement strand
GAGCCGCTCCCCGGCGGCAACGCGCATGATCATGCCCGGCTGCAATTGCTCCGAGGCAATCCATTCAAGCGAGCCGCCTTCCTGCAGCACCAGCGCACCCTGCGCCGCCTGGCCCAGCAGAGAATCGACTGCATTGCGCGCCCTGTCGCGCATCATGGCATCAAGCACACGGCCTGCGAGCAGGAATGCCAGCAGCATCAATGCTCCATCGAACCAGGCGTGCTCGCCGCCTACGACGACCTCATAGATGCTCAGCCCGCAGGCTGTGATGACGCCGATGGAGATCGGCACATCCATATTGGTGGTGCCGTGCTTGAGTGCCCCCCAAGCGGATTTGAAGAAAGGCTGTCCCGCATAGGCAATGGCGGGGAGCGCAATCAGCGCGGATATCCAGTGGAACAGCGCGCGCGTCGAGCCTTCCGCGCCAGACCAAACGCTAACCGACAGAAGCATGATGTTCATGCCGGCAAAAGCGGAAACGGCGAGCGGCCCCAATAGCGGTTTTACTGCCGAGAAGGGTTTCGTTGCCTCCTTGGGTCGACGCTTGGCCTCAAATCCGATCCTGGCCAGCTCTTCGATCAACCTGCCCTCATCGAGCTCAGCGTCGTGCGTCACCGTAACCATGCGCGAGGTGAGATTAACCCTCGCGCCTTCGACTTCGGGCAGTGCACCTAGGCCGCGCTCGATCTTGCTCATGCACCCTGCGCAGTGCATGCCTGGAACCGAGAGAACGCTCGTCTCCAACTCGGATGTCAGGGCGCGCTCTGCGCTCACCGCAACTCTTCCTCCCGCCGCCATTCGTCTGCACCGGAAACCAGCGTGAACCGCACGGTCCAGCGGCCCTGCGGCAATTCCTCTGTGGAGACATATTCGCCTGACGAAATCTGTTCAAAAACCAGCTCTCGCGTCGGGAGATGACCCAACGGGTGGCGAGCTGTTGCAGTAGCGCTCAATCCAACCGGAGCGCCTACAACCTGCAAGGCAAGTCGACCATCCTCACGCCAAATGGTCTCGACATCCCAGCCTAGCGCCTGTTGCGCTTCGGCCGCATCGAGCCAGTCATTGAATTCTTGACTGGCGACATAGGAGTTCTCCACCACCACGCCGCCGAAACTGCCGATGGCAATGCGCGCCATCGTCAGGTTGACAGCAATAACCACGCCAAAAAAACCGACCATCATCGCCAGCATGTGCCAGCCCGTGAAGCGACGCATCATCATCCTCCCGGCGTCTCGAAACGGGTTTGCACCGTGTCGCTCTCGCCCTGTTCGTCGAGCGACACCACTCGGAAACTGAAATCCTGACTCTCGGTGCCACGCGGCGCAATGACATATACACGAATGGTCTCGGTCTGGTCAGCGGGGACATCAAATTCCAGGCTTTGGGCTGCTGCATCGGCACTGATTTCATCGGTCCACATGGTGCCACCCGCCAGGCCATCCAGTGTCACGCGCATATCGCGCGGACGCGCTTCCATATTGCGCAGTTTGACAGTGTAATTATTGCGTACACTGCCATCGCGCATCAGCGTGTAGGCCGGGTTGCGATCAGGCGCGGCGGTGATTTCCGTATGCGTCCGGGTACCGAGCAGGAACAGTAGCCCCGCGCCTATCCCGCCCCAGACGAGGAAATAGGCTACCGTGCGAGGGCGCAGCAAGTTCTTCCATGCCGGGCGCACCACGCCCGTTTCCGCCTCGGCCCTGGCGTCGTCGAGCGTGATGTAATCGATAAGCCCGCGTGGACGGCCAACTTCCTTCATGACCCGGTCGCAGGCATCGATACACAGGCCACAGGTTATACAGGAAATGTCCGGACCATTGCGAATATCCCAGCCTGTGGGACAGACCGCGACGCACATGTTGCAGTCCACGCAGTCGCCATAGGAATCGGGGTCCTTCGCCGCCTTCTTCAAGCTGCCCCGCTTCTCTCCGCGCCAATCCTTGTAGGTCACGAGCAACGAATGCTCGTCCATCAGCGCGCTCTGAATACGCGGCCAGGGGCACATGTAGATACACACCTGCTCGCGCATGAAACCACCGAAGATGAATGTCGTCGCGGTCAGGATGGCCACGGTGATATAGGCGACGGGTGCTGCCTCACCAGACCAGAAATCCACCGTCAGCGTGGGCGCATCGGCGAAATACATGATCCACGCGCCGCCGGTCCAGAACGCGATGAGGAGATAGATCCCCCATTTTGACAAGCGGCGGAAAACCTTGCCCCAGGTCCATGGTGCCGCTTCCAACTTCATGCGGGCATTGCGATCGCCATCGACGAAGCGGTCGACATGCTGGAACAAATCTGTCCATACCGTCTGCGGGCAGCTGTAACCGCACCAGGCCCGGCCTACCGCGCTAGTGACCAGGAACAGGCCAATACCTGCCATGATCAGCAAGCCGGCAACGAAATAGAACTCGTGCGGCCAGATTTCGATATCGAACATGTAGAAGCGGCGGTTCGCCAGATCGACAAGCACGGCCTGATCGGGCGCATAGGGACCGCGATCCCAACGGATCCACGGCGTGCCGTAATAGATCGCAAGCGTAACTGCCATAATCAGCCACTTGAAGCGGCGGAACGGGCCGTCGATCCGCTTGGGATGGACCGATTTGCGCGCCTGGTAATCCCCCAAGGGGCTGTGATGTATCAGAGGATCATTCGTCGCCATCTGCCTCTTCCGCCGGTGGGGCGACCTCCATGAAGTCTTCGCCTCCCCCCAGCGAGTGGACATATGCTGCCAGCATGCGAATGGTTGCAGGGTCGAGCTTGTCCTCCCAAGCAGGCATGACCCCATGACGCGGCGCAACGATCTGCGTCCGAATATCCTCTTCGCTACTGCCATAGAGCCAGACGGCATCGTTCAGGCTAGGTGTGCCAAATGCGCGCAGCCCGCCGCCATCGGCAGCGTGGCATACGGCACAATTGGTAGCGTAGAGTTCAGCGCCTGCAGCGTTGGCCGAGCCACGATCCGTCAGCGACAATACGTAGTCCGTGACGTCGGAAATTTGGTCGGCCGAAAGGATGCCATCGCGCCCGAAAGCGGGCATCAGGCTGGTACGCGTCTGTGGATCACCTGGATGACGCACGCCATGGATGAGCGTGTATTCGATCTCTTCCATATTGCCGCCCCAAAGCCATTCGTCGTCGGTCAGATTGGGATAGCCTTCCGAACCGGCGGCATTGGCACCGTGACACTGAACACAGTGGACGCGGAAGGCCGCAGCACCACCGGCAACCGCCTGCGTCATCCGTTCTTCGTTTAACGGCAGGTCCGCGATCGGTGTAGAAGCAATCGCTGCCATGACAGGCGCGCGATCCTCGGCGACATCCTCCAATGCTTGCTCCAGTTGACCGCGACTTGTCCAGCCAAGCACACCCTCGGTACCCTGCTCGAGCAAAGGCCATGCCGGATAAAGTATCACATAAACCAGGCCCCACAGGCAGGTGGCATAAAAGGTCCACAGCCACCAGCGCGGCAGCGGCGTGTTGAGTTCCTCGATACCGTCCCACTCATGCCCGACGGTTTCGGTGCCGGTCGGCTCGTCGATGCGCTTATTTGTCGCCATCGTTTTCGTCCTTGAAGATCATGTTGGCCGCTTCGCGATTGCGTTGCTTCGCTCCGGGCCGAAAAGGCCACAGGGCAAGGCCGAGCCAGAGGATCGCCATGGCGAGGAGCCCCCAACTATCGGCCAGCTGCCGCATGAATTCGTAGGTGGAGTGTTCGCTCATCGTCCACTCTCCTCTGCCAGCACTTCCTGGGCAGCAGCGGAGTCAACATCCACCATTGTGCCCAGAACCTGCATGTAGGCGACAAGCGCGTCCATCTCGGTAATCCGGTCCGGATCGCCATCGAAATCGCGTGATTGGGCACCCGGATAACGGTCACCCAGATCACCGGGAGAAACGTCCGGGTCTGCCTGGCCAATTACATCCTGCCGCGCCTGTTCGATGTCGGCCTCGCTATAGGGGACCCCAATATAGGAGAGCGCAGTCAGATTGTCGGCAATGTGTTCAAATTCCAGAGGTGCATCGGCGAGGAAGGCGTATGTCGGCATTACGCTGTCCGGCACAACACTTCGCGGGTCGATCAGGTGCTGCACATGCCATTCATCCGAATAGCGCCCACCCACGCGTGCAAGGTCAGGCCCTGTGCGTTTGGAGCCCCATTGGAACGGGTGGTCATACATACTTTCCGCCGCCAGGCTGTAATGGCCATAGCGTTCCACCTCATCGCGGAAGGGGCGGATCATCTGGCTATGGCAAGTGTAGCAACCCTCGCGCACATAGATATCACGCCCGGCCTGCTCCAGCGGAGTATAGGGGCGCATGCCTTCCACCGGCTCGATCGTATTGTCGATCCAGAACAGCGGGGCGATTTCCACGATGCCGCCTATGGCGACCGTTACCAGCGCTGCCGCACCCAGCAGGGTGACATTGCGTTCGAGCCTCTTATGGCCCTTCACCGTTGTTTCAACTGCGGTATCACTCATCGAAGGCCCCCTTACTCGGCCGGTTGGGCGACCAGCGGGCGGTCGGCTTCGGGATTGTAGGCAGCGCTGGTGAGCGGTTTTTCCTCGCGGATATGGCCGAAAATGGTCATCCAGATATTGTAGACCATGATCACCGCCCCAGCGATGAAGAGCAGGCCGCCGAAAGCACGCGCGACATACATTGGCCACATGGCGCTTACCGTTTCGACAAAGCTGTTCACCAGGTAACCGTCGGCACCGTACTCGCGCCACATATAGCCTTGCATGATGCCGGCCACCCACATGGATGCGGCGTAGAAGACGATGCCCAGCGTCGCGAGCCAGAAGTGCCAGTTGACCATGCGCAGGCTGTAGAGTCGCTCACGACCCCAAAGACGCGGCGCAAGGTAGTAGAGAGCGGCAAAGGTGATCATGCCGTTCCAGCCCAGCGCGCCCGAATGCACGTGGCCGATGGTCCAGTCGGTATAATGCGACATACCATTGACCGCCTTGATCGACAGCATCGGCCCTTCGAAGGTCGACATACCGTAGAATGCCAGCGCCCACACCATCATGCGGATGATCGGATCGGTACGGATCTTGTCCCAGGCGCCGTTGAGGGTCATCAAACCGTTGATCATGCCGCCCCAGCTGGGCATCCACAGCATGACCGAGAAGACCATGCCCAAAGTCTGCGCCCAGTCGGGTAGAGCGGTGTAATGCAGGTGGTGCGGGCCAGCCCAGATATAGAGGAAGATCAGCGACCAGAAGTGGATGATCGACAAGCGGTATGAATAGACCGGCCGCTCCGCCTGCTTGGGCACGAAGTAATACATCATCGCCAGGAAGCCCGCGGTCAGGAAGAAGCCCACCGCATTGTGGCCGTACCACCATTGTACCAGAGCGCCCTGCACACCACCGAAGACCGGATAGGAACGCGATCCCAACAGGCTGACCGGCATGTCGAGGTTATTGACGACATGCAGCATGGCCACGGTCAGGATGAAGGCGAGGAAGAACCAGTTGGCGACATAGATGTGCGGCTCCTTGCGCTTCACGATGGTCGCGACAAAGACCAGCAGATAGGCGACCCAGACAACGGTCAGCAGCCAATCAACATACCATTCGGGTTCGGCATATTCCTTGCCCTGGCTGACTCCCAGCAGATAGCCTGTGGCCGCAAGCACAATGAACATCTGGTAGCCCCAGAATACGAAACGGGCGAGACCGGGAAAGGCGAGCCGTGCGCGGCACGTACGTTGCACGATATAGAAGCTCGTTGCGATCAACGCGTTACCACCAAAGGCAAAGATTACCGCGCTGGTATGCAGCGGGCGCACGCGCCCGAAATTGAGCCAAGGCTCGATGTTCAGCGCAGGAAAGGCCAGTTGTAGGGCTATAAACAGGCCCGCTACAAAGCCGGCAATACCCCAGAACAGTGTGGCGATAACACCCCAGCGGACCGGGTCATCGTCATAGCGACCCTCATCGCTCGGTGCACGCAGCCAGTTGCCGGCCGTATCGACCTTGGAACTATAAAGCGTCCACCACAGGAAGGCGCCCATGGCGATTGCGACAATCACCATCTGAGCCGCGAAAGCGGCATCATGGGCGAGCGCTGCAGCCATGACGGCAAGTATCAGCAGCACGAACCACATGACCGAACGAGTCGTGAGAGATTCCATTGACCATTTCCCCTGCGAGACTGGCAAGCCAATGCTTTGTGAAGGATAGCTGTCTCATTGACCACCATCAAATTGATCATTTCGCTTCCATGAAATTTTCATTCACTGGAATTGCGCTCGGTCAATTCTTGTTCAGCTTATTGAGGGCATTGGGCAATTCGTGTCGCAAAGACCATGGGCCGCGTGGGGTGGCCGCTGCGACACGATTGGAGAATGGACCATGCGCAAAGTAATCGCCCCGCTTTCCGGGGTCCTGGCCCTGGCTTTTGCAGGCGGCATCGGCGCAACGCCTGCCATGGCGCAGGACGACATGAACTGGCAGGTCAAGCTGCTCAACACCGTGGTGCTGCCCGATGGCAAGATCAGCCGCGTTAACGCGGACAATATCGGCCTGCCCGCCGGTACGGATACGAATGCCACGGACAAATATGTCCCGACGGTCGCGATCGAGTATTTCTTCACACCAAATGTCTCGCTGGAGACAATTTGCTGTGTCTCGCAACATGATGTGGACATATCTTCTGGGCCCTTGGCCGGCGCAGAGGCGGTTTCCAACGCCCAGGTCATTCCGGCGACCTTCACGCTGAAGTATCACTTCAATCCCGGTGGTGTATCGCCCTATGTCGGCGCCGGTCCGAGCTACTTCATCTGGATCGATACCGATTCAGGAACCGGCACGACGGCACTTGGCGCGCCGGACCAGACATTGACGGACGAGCTTGGCTTTGCCCTGCAGGCCGGTCTCGATGCACCCCTCAATGAGGTGATGACCTTCTCGATCGATGCCAAGAAGTATTGGATGGACACGCGTTCGCGCTGGTACGATGGAACCGGTGCACTTGTGCTCGATACCAAGCACAAGCTGGACCCCTGGGTCCTGAGTGCCGGCGTAGGTTTCCGCTTCTAGCCAGCGATCATTTCCAGCGCCGCACGGTCGACAATCTTCACCGTGCGGCGTGTGGGAAGATCAAGAATTCCGTCGCGTTTCATGCGCGTCATCTGGCGGCTGACCGTTTCGATCGTCACTCCCAGGATGTCACCGATCTGCTGGCGCGAAAACGGCAGCTCGAATTCATCCAGCGGCCCATCTTGCGGCGCCTCGCAAGTGGCATCGACCAACCTTTTCGACATGTCGAGCAGGAAGGTGGCCACCTTCTCCTCCGCACTCTTGCGCGCGAGCAGCAGCATCCAGCTGCGTGTCCGGTCCAGCTCGTCCAGCGTCCGCTTGAGCAATTTGTGCTCCAGCGAAGGATGTTCGGCGGCAAAGCGATCGAAGTCCGAACGCGCAAACAGGCACACCTTGGCATCGGTCAATGCCGTAACCGAGTGGTTGGATTTCGCCCCAAACGGCCTGCCAATGAAATCAGCAGGATAAACCACGCCGACAATCTGTTCGCGCCCGTCCTCGGTGGAATTGGTGAGCTTCAAGATCCCGTCGATCACATTGGCGACGAGCATGGAGTCATCGCCTTCCCAGATCAGCGGATCGCCCGCCTGCAGCATCTTCCTGCGGCCAATGCCGTTCAGGGCCTGGATTTCATCGTCATCCAGAGCCGCACAAATCGCCCGATTGCGCACAACGCAGCTATCACAATAACTCATGGATTGCGCCTACCACGGGCTTTGAAAGTCGGCAATCCATGCGCGCATCGAACGGGCCGGGCGGACATTGGCAGGCACCTTCCAACTGCAGGCTGGAATGGCAGCAAGCTTTACACATTTAACACTGTCCAAAGAGAAGATATCCTTCCTCTCCGCGAAGGGTGCGGAAAGGCGCGCGGGCCTGGCGCCTGCCTCACCCGGGGACATGCTATTGCGGGTCCCCTCCAGCGCGAGCCGACGTTGACGAAGTTGACACACTGTCAGCTTTTCAAAGTTCAAGATTTATCTTCTATTCCAATGATATAAGACCCAATCTCGCGCACCGGCGAAGTTGACACGCTGGAGCAGACTTGCGGACCTCCTTTCACGAGAAAAATGGGTCGAGACGCGAAGCTAGCCATGAATGGAGCGTGTAGGAAAGGGGATTATGGCTGGCGCTTCGGCGGGCACCCACCTCCCACGGGGACATGCTATTACGTGTCCCCGCCAGAGCATCGGTCTTTCGGGAGTTTAGTGCACTGTCACCGTAATCCTGTCACCGTAATCCTGCCTCTGGCACCATGCTCAACCGCTATGTCCATGGCCTGTCAGCAGGCGATGATCCGCTGGTCTCTTATGACGGCAGCAACCCCTGGCTAGCCAATACGGACACGCTGGTGAAGGACCGGATGGGGTCAATTGTCATGGTGGGCAATCGCGGCGGGACCGTGAAGCACGTCAACACCTACGACTAGTACGGCACGCCGGGCACCTCCAATGGCGGCAGGTTCCAGTATACCGGCCAGGCCTGGGTGCCCGAGCTGGGCATGTATTACTACAAGGCCCGCATGTACTCGCCCACACTCGGAAGGTTCATGCAGACCGATCCCATCGGCTATGCCGACGGCATGAATATGTATGCCTATGTCGGGAATGATCCCATCAATGGCGTGGATCCGACGGGGTTGATTTGTTGGGGTCTCGATGGGGAAGCACTGATCGATTACGATGAGAAACAGTGCACCGGTCCAGCCCTTCGTTGGGATGACGATTCGATCTTGATAACCGCTCCTAGATGTACGGGCTTTTGGGTGACAACGGGAAGCGGTCAGGACACATGCTATCTGGGTGATCCAAGCTCACTCGTTCCTGATTCAGGTGATTGGTGGACTGACCCCCAACCAGATAGCGGGTGGGGGGACTTCAGTTGTCCAAGTATACTATGTACGGAGTCCGATCCCGAATCGCCGCCTGCAGACCCGGAACCAGAACCTGAGAAACCAGACCCGAACCGCCCAGTTTCCGTTTGCCCGGTTGGGCTACCTCCTGATGCGCCCTGCATCCCGATGACTGCGGCTCAAGCATGCGACCATTACACAAACCTTCGGAAGACCCTTTGGCCGGCCCAGGTTGCAAATTGGGGCGGGCTTGTATTTAATGCAGGAGCTGGTTTCGATAAACTTTTACCTCCAGGTAGGATAATTGGTGCTGTTCTAGGTGCTGCAAATGCAGATGCGGCGTTAAACGCGAGAAGATATTGTGATTAAACAACTAGAGCTATTATTTACCTTTTTCTTGATTGCGGGACTTATATTGTCTGAGTTCTATTTCTCTAGTAATATTGGGACTATTTTTTTCTCTGCAGCACTATTTCTATTTTTCGCTTCATCGGCAATCATGGGTGTGATTGAATCAGAAAAGAAACGAAAGATTGATGATTCTTGATGGAATTGGATTGGAATTACGGTGATATTGCAATTAGTTCCTCACATTTCTACACCTCTTCGTCGCGCAATTACGGTGACAGTGCACTAAATTCAGCGCAGCAAATCTTCCGGCAAGGTCGGGTTGCTGAGCACGCCGATAAAGCGCCGCCAGCGCGCTTCCATGTCCTCGCCAGCGCCTTCCACGAAGGTCCCGACGATCTCCCTTCCCAGGTCATAATTGATCACATAGCTGCGGTAGGTGTCGAGGAATTCGAGACCCTGTTCCGCCCGCTCGCGGCTGGAGAGGCGATAACGCATGATGTTGGCGATGGTTTCCTCGCGCGTGGCGGTCCGGTCGAGATAGGCGGCGGCGATGGTGTGATAGGCCGGGCCGAGCGCCTCGGTCGCTTCGCGCAGGGCGTAGTAATTGGCGATCTCGCTGGCATCGATCCCGGCCAGCGGGGCGAGCACGTCGCGCTCGTAGATCATCGTCGCATCGCCGGGAAAGGCGAGTTCGAGGCCATAATCGGCGCTGCCCTCGGAGATGATCGCGCGCGGCGAGTAGAGCGGCAGGAGGGTAAATTCGATCTCGCCCAGTGCATTCACCCGGTCGCGCTCGATGAGCGTGGAATAGACGTGGTGGCCGGGATAGGCCTCGTGGCAACCGATATCGAGCGCACGGTCGATGCGCGCGGGCACGTCGGTATTGATCTCGATCACCGAGTGGTAATCGCCCTGATAGTAATTGTACCCGCCCCAGGGTTTGTCGCTGACAAGGCTGAGCGCAAAGCTTTCGCTTTCCGGCAAGGGGATATGCGGCACAGTGCGGCGGCGGCATTCGGCCACCGCCGCGTCGATTACCGCGTCGAGCCTGTCTTCCGGGATGATGAAGCGGTCGCGATAGGCGTTGATCCGCTCATGCAGCGGCCCCTCGCCCGGAACCAGTTCCTCGATCTCGGCCAGAATGGGATCGAATGTGGCAAGGTCGACCAGTTCCGGACGGACACCGAAAAGTCCTTCAGCCTCGTCCTGGAAAGGAATGCTCTCGCCGCGCAGCATGCGCAGCCGCACCTTGGCGCTGGAGAGCATGGCGCGCAAATAGCGCACCCTGCCCGCCTCGCGCGTTCCGGGATCGACCGGAATGGCAGACAGCGTGGCGTCGAGCGCGATGACGCGGGCCTGCAGATAGGGCAGCGACATATCGTCATCCTGCGCCGCGGCCTGTTCTGCCAATTCGGGAGGGCCGTAATAGGCATCGACATAGCCCGGATCCTTCTCGCCGATCGCGAGCTGGACCGCGAGATAGTCCCGCGCCAGCTGGTCGAGCGTTGGCGGCGTACGGGAAGTGGTGGCGCAGGATGCGAGCGCCAATGCAGCAACCGGGGCAAGCAGCGCGCGCATCACACCAGGCCGAGGACCTCCAGCGCGGCATCAACCGCAGCCCTTCCCTCTGGCCCGCATGCGACGATCGGCAGCCGCACGTCGGGCGCAAACCAGTTGTGAATGCGGCTGAGCGCATATTTCGCGGGTGCCGGACTGGCATCGGCAAACATCGCGCGATGGAGCGGATAG
>CAJXLD010000070.1 GCA_913055595.1 uncultured Altererythrobacter sp. | reverse complement strand
GTTCGCGCTCTGCGGCAAGGCCATCCACCAGCAGGGCGAAATCGATCTCCTGCCCCTGTGTGCCGACCTTCTTGCTGTCGGTTTCAAGCGCGGCGAGCTGGTCCTCGAAGATCATCTTGCTGTCATAGAGGAGCCGCCCGATCAGCGTGCTTTTGCCATCATCCACGCTGCCGCAGGTGATGAAACGCAGCATGGTCTTGTGCTGGTGCTTTTCGAGATAGGCGTCGATATCCTCAGCAATGAGGGTGTCGGTCTTGTAGATTGGATCCTGAACCTGCTGGTCGGCCATCAGAAATAGCCCTCCTGCTTCTTCTTCTCCATGCCAGCGCCACCTTCATCCTTGTCGATTGCGCGGCCCTGCCTCTCGGAGGTGGTGGTGAGCAGCATTTCCTGGATGATCTCGGGCAATGTCGCGGCCTCGCTCTCCACGGCACCGGTCAACGGGTAGCAGCCGAGCGTACGGAAGCGGATGGAACGTTCCACCGGTGTCTCGCCCGGTTCCAGCGGGAAGCGCTCATCATCAACCATCAGCAACATGCCATCGCGCTCCACGGTTGGGCGCTTGGCCGAGTAATAGAGCGGCACGATCTCGATATTCTCGAGGTGAATGTACTGCCAAATGTCGAGCTCGGTCCAGTTGGAGAGGGGGAAGACGCGGATGCTCTCCCCCTTCTTCTTGCGCGCGTTGTAGAGGTTCCACAATTCAGGGCGCTGGTTTTTCGGGTCCCAGCCATGTGTGGCAGTGCGGAAGGAAAAGATGCGCTCCTTTGCGCGGCTCTTTTCCTCGTCGCGCCGCGCGCCACCGAAGGCCGCATCGAAGCCGTATTTGTCGAGCGCCTGTTTCAGTCCCTCGGTTTTCCACATGTCGGTGTGGAGCGGACCGTGGTCGAAGGGATTGATCCCGCGCTCCTTGGCTTCGGGGTTCTGGTAGACAAGCAGGTCCATGCCCGCATCCTTCGCGCTCTTTTCGCGCAGCGCATACATGGCCTGGAACTTCCACGTAGTGTCGACATGCAACAGCGGGAAGGGCGGCGGAGAGGGGTAGAAAGCCTTCTTCGCCAGGTGCAACATCACGGCGCTGTCCTTGCCGATCGAATAAAGCATCACAGGCTTTTCCGCCTCGGCCGCCACTTCGCGCATGATGTGGATGCTCTCGGCCTCGAGCCTTTCGAGATGGGTCAGGGTCTTGGTCATCAGATCGGGTCTTTGCGGCGCTTTCCGGCAGGTTTCAACAATATGGTTCAATTCTGGCGGGTCCGCATGGCAGGAGTTGTCCCTGCTGTGAAGCAATCTTGTCTTTGCAATGCAGCATGGCATCTTTCATGTGCGGAACCTTCGGTCGTCCAAATGCGGGACATGATGACGAGATGACCAATGCACAAACCATCTTGCGCTTGTGTTCGACTCGGTCCAAGGTAGCGCTAACATAATGAGAAGGCCTCGGCAGAAGATCGCCGGTTCGGGAGAGGAAAATGGAAAGCACTTCGAAAAGCGTCAACATGGCGCTGATTTCCGCCATCGTGGCAGTCGCCACCATTGGCGGGCTTCTGTTCGGTTACGATAGCGGCGCGGTCAATGGCACGCAGGGCGGGCTGACCGAGGAATTCGGCCTGTCCGAAGCAGCGCTCGGCTTCACCGTCGGTTCGCTGCTGATCGGCTGTGCAGTCGGCGCGTTCTTTGCAGGTCGGCTGGCTGATGTGATCGGACGGCGAACGGTGATGATCATTGCCGCCGTCCTGTTTGTGGTCGGTGCCCTTGTGCAGGGCGTTACCGAATGGCATTCGCTATTTGTCGTTGCCCGTTTCGCAGGCGGCATGGCGGTGGGTGCGGCGAGCGTTTTGTCCCCGCTCTATATTTCCGAAGTTGCGCCGGCGAATATTCGTGGGCGGCTAACCACGGTCCAGCAGGTGATGATCATCACCGGCCTGACCGCGGCCTTTGTGGTGAACTATTTCCTCGCCCAGGCTGCCGGTAATTCGTTGGGAGAGATTGCGGGCACACAAGCCTGGCGCTGGATGTATCTGGCGCAGGCCGTGCCGGCAGTGGTGTTCCTGGTGGCGCTGTTCTTCATTCCCGAAAGCCCGCGTTACCTTGTCAGCAAGGGACGAGCAGAACAGGCGCATGCGGTTCTCACCAAACTGTTCGGAGCGGACGAGGCAACACGCAAAGTAGGTGAGATCAGGGCAAGTTTTGCCGCGGATCATCGTCCGAGCTTTGCTGACGTGGCTGCACCGGGAACGGTTTTTCGACCGATTGTCTGGGCGGGCATAATGCTGGCGACATTCCAGCAATTCGTCGGCATCAACATCATCTTCTATTATGGTGAAACGCTGTGGCGCCTTGCCGGTGTGTCCGAAGAAGTAGCACTGGAACGCAATATCATTTCCGGTGTGGTGTCGATCGCCGCCGTGCTGGCGGCACTGGTGCTGATCGACCGGATCGGCCGCAAGCCGCTGCTGATGATCGGTTCCGCGGGCATGGCCGTGACGCTGGGCGCGATGACCTGGGCCTTCTCCGGCGCGGCCAGCGATGCCGCAGGCAATCTGATCCTGAACGAAACTGCGGGCTGGACGGCGCTGGTTGCTGCCAATCTCTATGTCATCTTCTTCAACTTCAGCTGGGGCCCGGTGATGTGGGTGATGCTGGGCGAGATGTTCCCCAACCAGATGCGCGGCTCCGCTCTGGCGGTTGCAGGCCTGTCACAATGGGCGGCGAACTATGTTGTCGTGCAGAGCTTCCCGCCGATGGCCAGCAATTTGGGCCTCGCCACGACCTATGCGGTCTATTCGGTGGCGGCAGTCATCAGCTTCTTCCTCGTCAAGTCCTTGATCAACGAGACCAAGGGCAAGGAACTGGAGGAGATGGAAGGCTGAGCCCGCCATTACAAAGAGGTAACTCCTGGAGGGTCGGGGCGGTTGTAGCCGTTCCCGGCCCTCTGTTATTCAGGGCAGCATGATGTCGGGTGTGAATTCCAAGAAAATGCGCGTGGTGGTGCTGGGCGGCGGCACGGCCGGCTGGATGACGGCGGCCGGGATCGCCAAGCTGCTGCCCGATCTCGCCAGTGTCGATCTGATCGAAAGCCAGGACATCGGCATCGTCGGCGTGGGCGAGGCGACGCTGCCGCATATCCGCGGTTTCGTGGAGCGGCTGGGGATTGACGAGGCTGCCTTCATGAAGGCGACCCATGCCACCTACAAGCTGGGCATCGACTTCCGCGATTTCGGGCGCATCGGGGAAAGCTATATCCATCCTTTCGGCTCTTTCGGAGAGGAAGTGGGCGGCATCGGCTTCCACCATTACTGGCTCGAATTGCAGCGTCAGGGATTGGCGGCCGAACTGGGCGAATATTCGCTGGCCGTCGCGGCCTGCCGTGCCAACCGCTTCACCCCGCCCGCGCAGGATAGCAGCCTCGCTTCCACCTATGGCTATGCCTACCAGTTCGACGCCACCCTGTTTGGGCCGTTCATGCGCGAGTTTGGCACGTCGATTGGAGTCACGCGGCACGAAGGTCTGGTGGTGGATGTTGAGCGCGATCCGGAAAGCGGCGATGTCACCGCGCTGTTGCTCAAGGACGGGCGGCGGATCGAAGGCGATCTCTTTGTCGATTGTTCGGGCTTCCGCTCGCTGCTGCTGGGGCAGACGCTGGAAGAGGAGTGGGAGGACTGGACGCATTGGCTGCCCTGCGACCGCGCGGCGGCCATGCCCTGCACGCACAAGACCAGCGATATCCGCCCTTATACGATCGCAACCGCCATGCCTGCGGGCTGGCGTTGGCAGATCCCGCTGCAGCACCGCATGGGCAATGGCTATGTCTTCTCCAGTGCGCATCTTGATGAGGATGCGGCATGCGAAGCCTTGCGCAAGGCGGCGGAAGGCGATCCGCTGGCCGATCCGCGCATCCTCAAGTTCCGGCCCGGACGGCGCAAACACTCGTGGAGCCACAATGTCCTCGGCGTAGGGCTGGCGGGTGGTTTTCTCGAACCACTGGAATCGACCTCGATCTACCTCGCGCAGATGGCGATCACCTATCTCATCGAAATGTTCCCGCAGGACGGAAAGATCGATCCGCGCGACCGCGACGAATTCAACCGGCTGGTGGACATGGAATATGATCGTGTGCGCGATTTCCTGATCCTGCATTATCATGCCACCACGCGCGACGATTCCGACTTCTGGAACCATGTGCGCACCATGCAGGTGCCAGATACGCTGGCCGACAAGTTGGAGCTGTGGAAGCGGGCCGCCAGAATCGAGAAATATTCAGATGGCCTCTTCTACGATGCCAGCTGGATCGCGGTCTATATCGGACAGGGCATGCTGCCCGATGCGCATGATTCCCGCGTCAGCCTGCCCGATCCCGGGCGTGTGAGTGGGGCGATGGACAATTTGCGCAAGGAGATTGCATCGCAGGTCAATGCCATGCCCGGCCATATGGACTATCTCAAGAGCGAAGCCGCGCGGCTGGCGGAGGCGGCATGAGCCAAGCCCGCGAAAGACTGCGCCGTATCTGCATTGCAGGGTCGGGCCAGGTGGCGGTGATCACCGCGCTGGCGCTCAGGCGCACCGTGCCCGATACCGAGGTGGTGGTGTTAGGACTACCGGGCGATCCCGCAGCCTATGCCGACCGGGCCGCCACTGCGCTGCCCTATACGAACAAGCTGCATGACCGGATTGGCATTACCGAAGAGGCGATCATCCAGCAGGCCGCGGGCAGCCATCGTCTGCTGATGCGCTATTTCGGCTGGGGTGCGGAAGGCCAGTCCGGTGCCATGCCCTATGGCGCGCAATTGGATGCGCAGTGGCGCACGCGCTTTGCCAAGGAATGGGGCGGAGGGCCGCGCAACGCTGCGGGCAGGCGCCCTGCGGGATCGCTGGCCGAAGTGCTGGCCGATGCCGCACGTTTCGCTGTTCCGCCAGGCGACATGCCCACGCCGCTCGACGATATCGATTATGCCCTGCGCTGGAACATGCCCGCTTATCGCGACCTGATGGTGAGCATTGCGCAGCAATTGGGTGTGAACCATGTAGTGGGTGACATCGCCGCGCTGGAGCCGAACGGGCAGGGCGGGATCGCTTCCGTCGCGGTGGAGCAGCAGGGCCAGATTCAGGGCAAGATAGAGGCCGATCTCTTCGTCGATTGCAGTGGTCCCGCGGCGCGCCTGCTCTCAGCCCTGCCCGAAGCCAAGCGGATGGACTGGAGCACATTTCTTCCTGCCTTGCGCCTGCTCCATGGCAAACCGCAGCAGGGCATGCTGGCGCTGGAGGATCGTGCTTCATTGCTTCCCGAAGGCTGGCTGGTTGAGTTTGCCGGCGCGGATGGTTTGCAGATCACGCTGGGGCTTGCCGAGAGTATTTCGGAACAGGACGCACTGCAGGCGCTTGGCGTAGAACCGGCAGAAATGGTCACGCTCGCCCAAGGCTGCGCGAAGGATGCGTGGGCGGGCAATGTTGTGGCGCTTGGCGATGCAGCGGCGAGTTTCGAACCGCTCGGCCATCTCAATCTCGACCTCGCCCATCGCCAGCTTGGCTTGTTGCTGGAAATGCTGCCAGGACGGGTCGTCGAGCCGCTCGAACGCGCCGAATTCAATCGCCGGGCGGCGCTGATGGCGCAACAAGTTCGCGATACGCTGGCCACACATTATGTTGCGCCGCGCGCTCGAGGTGTATTTGGCGAGAAGCCGTTGCCCGAAAGCCTGCTGCATGTGCTCGACCAGTACACACGGCGCGGGCGGCTGCCTTTTCGCGAGGAAGCGGCCTTGCTCAACCAGGAATATATGGCGCTTCTCGGTGCGCTCGGTTTTCCCGCAGGGGTAACGCCGCAATCGCAGAGCCAGGATCCGGGTGAGGCAGAGGCAGCGCGCACGGCCTTCGAAGTGCAAGCCAGGCAGGCTCTGCAATTCGCGCCGCCCTACCAGCAATTCATGGCGCAGATGATGCAGCCGCAGCAGCCCGCCGACAGTGGGATAGCGGGCGATTTGCAATATTGACCTCGCGGGTGCTCAGCCGAGCGTCTGGCGCAATATCTGCCGCATCTTGTGGAACTGTTCGGGGGACGGCGGGCCGATCACACCCTTGGCCTGCGGCGGCAGGTGTGCCGAAGGATCACCGCTGGTCTCGAAGACATAATAGTCGAACCATGTGCGCCAGATGTCGCGCTGTTCCTTCGGTAGCGGTCGCAGCGCGAAGAGCGCGTGCAGCAGCGCGTCATAGGCTCCGCCTGCTCCTGCGTGTGCGTTCTCAGTCCACCAGTAGTTGACGAGGATGCTCACCGGATCGAGCGAATCCACACCGTGCCACCAGCAATAGGGAATGTAGATCGCATCGCCTGGTTCGAGCGTGGCGATCTGCGCGGTCTTGGCAGCCTCTGCGAAACGGGGAAAAGCCTGCAAATCGGGCGCGGCCATATCGACCATGCTCACTGGCGTGCCTGCCGGAGTGCTCTCGAAAGGGCCGGGATAGAGATTGGCAATCTGTTCGGGCGGGAAGAGCGTGAAGCGCCGACGCCCGGCCACGCATACGGCGACATTTTCCTTCACATCGTAATGCGGCGCGACGCGGATCGCATTGCCGATCCAGATGCGCGGCTGCACTTGCGGCAAGAGGTCCAAGCGGTTGGCGGCGGTGAAACCGGGCATGATCTCGCTGATGGTTTCGGATTGCACCGCCAGCGAGGGTGGTGCCTCCATCTCCGCAGCGCGGAGCAAATCGTCGAGAAAGAGTTCGAGCTGCCCCTGACCACGCATGAAGTTCATGCCGGACATGTCTTCGTTGTAGAAGAAGCGCCCGCCCGCATCGGGTTGCGCGGCAATCGCCGAAACGGGGCGCGTGCTGCCGAGGCCCTTGAGATAGGCGACGATGGCTTCCGCGCCTTGCCTTCCAGCTGTGACTGCAGGCCATTGGGTGAAAGCTCCACGGATCACAACGGGCTGGTTGTCCTTGCGCAGGATCGCAAAGGCTTCTGCGTCGAGCGGACCCGACCGCTCAACTATGGGCGCAGGTGGCGGCAACTCGCTCATGCAGTGACGTGCTGCGAGGGGTCGATGGCGCTGCCCTGGCTTTGCAGGAAATCCTCCTGAGTCGGCATCTGCCCCACTGCCTGCTGAATCACCTGCCGAACATGAGCAAGGCGTTTGAGCAGTTCCTCTTCGGGCAACATGCCTGCGACCGGGTGATAGCCGCCCGGCTCGATGCCTTGTCCCGCCATGACCGAAAGCCAGCTCGTCTCCGTGAACAGCTCGTTGTGATTGCGGATCACGCGGCCGGAGGAACGAAACATTTCCAGCTTTTCCTTGAGGCCGTCGGGCGGCTCAAGGTTGCGGCAATAGTTCCAGAATTCGGAATCGTCGCGCGTGGTCGCTTTGTAATGAAGTACGAGGAAATCGCGGATATCGATATAGTCCTGCTCGGTCTCGGCGTTGAAATGGTCGATCTCGGTCTGCGTGAAGGCTGTCGTTGGAAAATAGGCCATCAATCGGGCAATGCCTGCCTGCACCAGGTGGATCGCCGTGGATTCGAGCGGTTCGAGGAAGCCTCCCGCCAGCCCCAACGCGACAACATTCTTGTCCCAGCCCTTCACGCGGTGTCCGGCGGTGAAGCGCAACTGGTTGGGTTCGGCCAAGGGCTCGCCATCGAGATTGGCCAGAAGCAATTCGGTTGCTTCGTCCTGCTCCATGAAACTGCTGGCATAGACATGGCCATTGCCGATGCGATGCTGCAGCGGAATGCGCCATTGCCACCCGGCACTGCGTGCGGTCGAACGGGTCAGCGGTTCGCGGTCGCCTGCCGTGGTGCACGGTATAGCCACGGCGCGGTCGCACGGGAGCCATTTGCTCCAGTCTTTGAAGTCAACGCCCAGGGTCTGACCCAGAAGCAGCGAGCGGAAGCCCGAACAGTCGATAAAAAGCTCGCCCGAGACGCGCTCGCCGTTTTCTAGTTTCACTGCTTTGACGAAGCCGCTTTCGGGGTCCTGCTCGACTTCATTGATGCGTCCTTCGATGCGGGTGACGCCTTGTCCTTCTGCCATGCCGCGCAGGAACCGGGCATAGCGCCCAGCGTCGAACTGGAAGGCATAGCCAAGCCGCGCAAGCGGTGAATTGGGCTGGTCAGCCTGCGGCCAGAAGAACTTGTTCGCCTTGCCCGCCATGGCGCCGATCGAATATTCATCGAGCATCGCCATATCGCCCAGTTCGCGACCCTTGAGCCAGAAATGGTGGAATTCGATTCCCAGCATGTCGATGCCGTAGAAGCCGAAGGGGTGGACGTAGCGGTCGCCCAGATGCGTCCAGTCGACGAATTCGATACCCAGCTTGTAGGTCGCATGCGTCTGCCGCACGAACTCGTTTTCGTTGATGCCGAGAAGCTTGTTGAACTGGTTGATTTGCGGGATCGTCGCCTCGCCCACACCCACCGTGCCGATCGCCTCGCTTTCGATCAGGCGGATCGAGAGGCCTGGGAAGGCTCCCATGATCTTCGAGATGGCCGCAGCCGCCATCCAGCCCGCGGTTCCTCCGCCAACGATCACCACTTCGCGAATGGGCTGGCTGCTCATGAGGGCGCAAAGCTCCACGCCGGAGTGGAGGCATCCATATCACCGGCCCAGGCACCCGCCTGGCGCAAGAATTGCTCCTGCGTCGGCAGGGCTTCGGCTGTCCGGCGATAATCCTCGCGCATCTGCGCCATGGCGGCAGCGACCTTTTCCGGATCGAGCGTATCGGCGATAGGATCGTGCCGGTCTGGCCAGATATTCTGCCCCAGCATCACCGCCACCCAGCTGGGCAGGGCGAAGAGCTCAGCATTCTCTCTGAAGACGCGTCCGTGCAGGCGCCAGAGTTCCATCTTGCGCGACAGGCTGTCTGGCACCTCCATATCGCGGACATAACGCCAGAATTCGGTGTCGTCGCGCTGAGTGGCCTTGTAGTGGAGGATGATGAAGTCGCGCACGTCCTCATAAAGCTCGCGCATACCGCGGTTGTATTCGTCGCGCTCGACGGGGCTGATGGCCTTGTCCGGGAAGAGTGCGAAGAGCCGCTGTATGCCGTTCTGGATAAGGTGGATGCTGGTTGATTCGAGCGGCTCGATAAAGCCCGATGACAGGCCCAGCGAAATGACATTGTGGTTCCAGCTCTTCTTGCGCATGCCGGTGACGAAACGCAATTCGCGCGGCTCCGCCTGCGGTTCGCCCTCGACATTCTCGAGCAGTATCCGCGTCGCTTCCTCGCTCTCCATATAGGCGCTGGAAAAGACATGGCCGTTACCCATGCGGTGCTGCAGGGGAATGCGCCATTGCCAGCCTGCGCCATGTGCCGTCGAGCGCGTGAAAGGCGGCGGTGTGGCGACGTTGGCAGTGGGCAGGGCGATCGCCCGATCCATCGGCAACCAGTGGCTCCAGTCCTCATATCCGGTTTCGAGCGCTTGTTCGATCAGCAGCCCGCGAAAGCCTGAGCAATCGATGAACAGGTCACCTTCAACCCTCTCGCCGCCTTCCAGTTCAAGCGCCAAGACATCGCCGCTTTCACCGTCACGATGGACGTGCGCGACTTTTCCCTCACGCCGGATCGTACCTTGGCCTTCGGCAAGACGACGCAGATATCCGGCATAGAGGCTGGCGTCGAAATGGAACGCGTAAACAATCTGCGAGACGAGAGACTTGGCACCTGGAGATGGCCGGCCGAAGCGCCCCATCATCGCCGCCATGGAACTCATCGAATATTCGTGAATGCCGCCGACCTGTTGTCCCAAGGCCACAGCGCGCAGCCACAATTGGTGAAAGGGGATGCCGTGCAGGTCTTGTCCATTATCACCGAAAGGGTGGATGTAGCGGTCACCCTGCTTGCCCCAATTGACGAACTCGATGCCGAGTTTGAACGTGCCCCTGGTCTCGCGCAGAAACTCGTTTTCATCCAGATCGAGCAATTGATTGAAATTGCGAATCGGCGGGATGGTCGCCTCGCCCACGCCTACGGTCCCGATGGCATCCGATTCGACCAGCACGAATTTCCGCTGTCCGTCCGCCAGATATTTTGACAGGGCAGCAGCGGCCATCCAGCCGGCCGTTCCCCCGCCGACAATTACCACGCGCGTGATATCGTTACCATTTCCTTTAGAAGCCACTTTGCCTCGCCCGAATTTCTCTTGCTTGCAGTAATCTTCTTAGTCTTGCGGATAGCCCCTTGCCAAGGAGCGAATGGATCGATATGCATGGCAGCGACAAGAACAAGAAGCGTTACGGGACTGTATGGTAGCGCTAACATGGGGAGGAAGAGCCGGTGTCGAAGGCCAATGTGCTTCGTGGCGAAGGAAATTTCGCTGATACTCGCATGATTCGCAGGATGTTGCGCACAAGCGCATCCGTGGTCGCTTTGGGTGGTATGCTCGCTTCCGGCGTCGCAATGGCGCAGGAAGATGTGAGCGATTCGGATGAGGAAGATGTGATCGTGGTGACGGGCCTCCGTCAGTCGCTCGCATCCGCTCAGAATATCAAACGTACGTCGGATACGGTGGTCGATGCCATCACCGCGGAAGACATCGGCGCACTGCCCGATCGTTCGGTGACCGAAGCGCTGCAGCGTGTTCCGGGTATTGCGATCAACCGCTTCGCCGGTTCGAACGACCCTGACCACTTCTCTGTCGAAGGTTCGGGCGTGGTTATCCGCGGCCTCAACTTCGTGCGTTCGGAATTCAACGGTCGCACGGCTTTTGCTGCCGGTGTCGGTGGGCAGGCGCTGAACTTCGCCGACGTGCCATCCGAACTGCTAGGTTCGGTTGTGATCTCCAAGAACTCCACCGCCGACATGATCGAAGGTGGACTGGCCGGTACGGTCAACCTGAATACCCGCAAGCCGCTTGACCGGCCCGGTTTCCAGGCTGCCTTCAGTGCCGAGGCCAATTATGGCGATTTCGCCAAGGAATGGTCGCCCACGTTCTCCGGCTTGCTCAGCAATACCTGGGATACGGATAGTGGCACTTTCGGCCTGCTGGTCTCTGGCTCCTATTCGCAGGGGAAGAGCCGCGCGGATGGCCTGCAGATCGCGAACTACCAGAATCGTGACGG
>CAJXLD010000069.1 GCA_913055595.1 uncultured Altererythrobacter sp. | reverse complement strand
TGATCACCTTGAAACGCGTTCCGCCGCCGGCCTCCACATCGTTGAGGTAGATCATGAAGGTCCAGGTGCGATTGCCGGCGACAGAGCAGAATTTTTCGAAATCGGCTCCGTCGGGTTCGAAATAGTCGGTGTGCGGCTTGAACTCCTGTCCCACTTCGTAGCGCTGGCCCTGCACAGGCTCTCCATGCGCGGGGTCGACCCCGTTGATGGCGAAAAGAAGCTCCTCCAGTTCGCGCACGGCAGGCTCGTCTTCGTCGAGGTCGCAGGTTTCGCTGGTGCGGAAGTAATTATCCCCATTGGCATCGGCGATGGTGGAGGGGCGGCGATCCTTGTCGATCAGGGTGATGAGCCTGTTGCACAGTTCCGGTGCCAGGAAATCGGGGCAATCGAACAATTCCAGCCTCTCGGTTGGAACCTGCCTTACACCGGGGTAGGCTAGCAATCGTTCCGCAGAGGTTTCGCCCGGATTCGTCATGTGTCCTGTGATAGAGGCGAGTAGCGCACAAACAAGCGTGGAATAATCTTGCGCGAGGGCCATTTCTGCGCAGTTTTCGCTTTGCAATCGCGCAGGCTTGTGCAACAGGCAGCCGCCCGCGCGATTAGCCGCTTGACCGGTGCGCGTGGGGGCCTAACAGCCACGCTTCATTGGCAAGCGTGCCTGGCATGTGGCGATCGTAGCTCAGTTGGTTAGAGCGCCGGTTTGTGGTACCGGAGGTCGCGGGTTCGGATCCCGTCGATCGCCCCATTTTCCCAGTTGTCGCTGCTGATTTGAACCTTGTGAGAGGGGCACAGACAATGGCGGCATTCTGGACCGAAGCGGATTGGGACGATCACGAGCGGGTCGAGCTGGTGCATGACCGCCAGACGGGCCTCACCGCCATCATTGCGATCCATTCGACCCATCGCGGACCGGGCGGGGGCGGTACGCGCTTCTGGCATTATGCCGATCCGGCAGGCGCGATGAAGGACGCCCTGCGCCTCAGCCGCGGGATGAGTTACAAGAACGCCATGGCCGGCCTGCCGATGGGCGGGGGCAAGGCGGTGGTCTTGCTGGACGAGAACCGCACCAAGACGCCCGAGATGCTGGCTGCCTTTGCCGATGCAGTGGAAGCGCTGGGCGGCGCCTATGTCACCGCGCAGGATGTCGGTGCGAGCGAAGCCGATATGGTTGCGATTTCGCAGCACACGCAGCATGTCTCTGGCCTGCCGCATGGTGACGATCTGGCCGGTGGCGATCCGGGGCCGTCGACCTCATATGGCGTCTATCTCGGTATCAAGGCGGCTGTGGAGCACGCGCTGGGCAAGGACAGCGTGTTGGGTGTCCACATCGCCATGCAAGGCTGCGGCAGCGTTGGAAGTGGCGCGGCGCGGCTACTGGCGCGCGATGGCGCAAAATTGACGCTGGCCGATATTGATCCGGCTCGGGCTCAGGCTCTGGCTGCCGAACTGGGTGCATCTGCTGTTCCTGCCGAGGCTATCATGACCACGCCTTGCGATGTCTTCAGTCCCAATGCGCTGGGTGCGATCCTCACGACGGACAGCATCGCTGCGCTGGATTGTGCGGTTGTCGCGGGCGGGGCGAACAACCAGATTGCATGCCCTGAAGATGGGCTGGCGCTGGTCGAGCGCAATATTCTCTATGCGCCCGATTACGTCATCAATGCAGGTGGCATCATCAATGTGAGCCTGGAATACCTCGCCCGGATGAAGGGTGAGACCAGCACACGAGAGGAAGTGAACCGGCGGATCGGCCAGATACCCGATCGGCTCCGCGAAATCTGGCAGGAAAGCGCCGCAACCGGCCTGGGCGCCGATGTGGTTGCAGACCGGATGGCGCAGCGGCTCATCGGGCGCTAATCACCCAAAACCGTTCGTCGAAATGAGGGCTGCGCCCCCTTGTGGTCGCGGCCTGCACCTGCCAAAGGGACAAACGCAATTTCGAACCCTATCCGATGCACGGTTTCGCCAATCCCGCCCGTTTCCTGAGGCTCGCCAAATGGCTGACCCCGCTTTTGCTGGTGTCGGGAATGGTCGTGACTTTGGCAGCACTTGCCTGGGGATACACCACTGCGCCGCCCGACCGGCTTATGGGGGATTCTGTCAAGATCCTCTTTATCCATTTGCCCGTCGCCTGGCTCGGTATGGGCGGCTGGACGGCTATTGCCATTGCCAGCCTTGTCGAGCTGGTATGGAGGCACCCCCTGGCATCCATCGCCGCACGTGCTGCTGCGGTGCCGGGAGCGGTCTTTGCCTTCCTGTGCCTCGCTACCGGTTCAATCTGGGGTAGACCAACGTGGGGTACGTGGTGGGTATGGGATGGACGGCTTACCAGCATGCTGGTGCTTCTGTTCCTCTATCTTGGCTATATTGCGCTATCTTCGGCACTGGCACGTGAAGGATCTTCGAGCAGGATCGCTGCCATTTTCGGTCTTGTCGGGGCGATCAATGTACCGATCATAAACCGTTCGGTTGTGTGGTGGAATTCTCTGCACCAGCCGCCCAGCATCACCATGGGCAAATCGATGATCGATCCGGTCTATCTCTACCCCGTGCTGGTGTCCTTGCTGGGTTTCAGCCTGCTTTTCGGCGCGGTGGTGCTGATGCGCATGCGCACGATCCTGGCCGATATGCAGGCCGAGGCACGGTTGCGCCGCAAGGCCATGCAGGCTGCAGAGGGAGTATAATGCGCGAACAATTCGACATGATGGCCTTCGTGAACGCGGTCTATGCGCTTACATTCCTTTGCGTGACAGCGCTGCTGGTGTGGAGCTGGCTGGGCATGCGCAAATCAGAGAAGAAACGGGAAGAGGCACGCGAAAAATGACCGGCGGTATCAAGCCCAAACACCAGCGGCTGGTGCTTCTTACCATCGCCCTCGTTGCGCTTATCGGCGCCGGGCTTCTGGCAGCATGGGCGCTGCGCAACCAGGCGGACTATTTCTATCTGCCGAGCGAGATTGAGGCTCAGGCTCCCGAACCGGGCCGCGGTATGCGCTTGGGCGGAATGGTGGAAATCGGCTCCATCCGGACGATGGAAGACGGCGTTACCATTCGCTTCGTCGTCGGCGACGGTGAGGCGAGCGTACCGGTCAGCTTTACCGGTATCGCCCCATCACTGTTTGTGGAGGGATCGGGCGTGGTTGCCGAAGGCACTATGGGAGCCGACGGCATATTCGTCGCCAGCAATTTGCTTGCCAAGCATGATGAGAATTACGTGCCGCGCGAGCTGGAGCATATGACGACGGACCAGGTCCGCGCGCAGATTGAGGCGACGCTCGAGTGATTGCAGAATTCGGCCTGGCTGCGCTCTGGCTGGCCGCTGCACTTGCGGGCTTGCAGCTTGTCGCCGGTTTCATGGGCATGCGCGACGAAGATGAGGTTCTTGCGCGGCTCGCAAGGCCTGCCGCGCTCGTGCAGGCACTGTTGTGCGGTCTCGCATTCCTGACGCTGCTCTGGCTCTTTGCGCGAACCGATCTTTCCGTTGCCTTGGTGGCCAATAATTCGCATTCCGAAAAGCCGATGATCTTCAAGCTCGCTGGCGCATGGGGCAACCACGAGGGCTCCATGCTCTTGTGGGTCACGGTCATGGCGGTAGCTGGCGGCTTGATTGCCTTGGTCGAACGACGCCTCCCGGAAAGGACCATGCTCGCCACCTTGGGTGCGCAGGCCTTTGTGGGCCTTGGCTTTTATGCTTTTCTGCTGTTCAGTTCGAACCCGTTCGAGCGGCTCAATCCTGCTCCGGGGGAAGGTAATGGCCTGAACCCACTGCTGCAGGATATCGGCCTCGCCTTCCATCCGCCTACGCTCTATTTCGGCTATGTCGGTCTTTCGGTGGCGTTCAGCTTCGTGGTTGGTGCCTTGTTGACACGGCAGGTGACACCTGAATTTGCCCGCGTGATGCGCCCCTGGATCCTGGGCGCATGGGTATTTCTTACGATCGGCATCACGGCCGGTTCCTATTGGGCATATTATGAGCTGGGATGGGGCGGCTGGTGGTTCTGGGACCCGGTCGAAAATGCCAGCCTGATGCCATGGCTAGCCGCAACTGCCTTGCTCCATTCCGCCAGCGTCCTAGCTTCGCGCGACGCGTTGCGGGCATGGACGGTGATGTTGGGAGTGATCGGCTTCTCAATGAGCATGGTGGGGACCTTCCTGGTACGCTCGGGCATTCTCACCAGCGTGCACGCTTTCGCCGTCGATCCGGAACGCGGTAGCTTTATCCTTGCTCTGCTGGCGATAAATATCGGTGGGGCACTCGTCCTGTTCATCACACGCGCGAGCACAGTGGCGGAAGGGGAGCGCTTCTCCATCCTGAGCCGCGAGGGTGCGCTGGTCGTCAACAATGTTGCCCTGTCGGCAGTCCTTGGCATCGTGCTGCTTGGCACGCTCTACCCGCTGTTGACCGAGGCATTCGATGTGCGCGTTTCGGTTGGGCCGCCTTATTTCAACCCCGTCAGTGCGATCTTCGTTTTGCCCATGCTGGTTGTACTCGCGGTAGGACCGCTCCTTCGCTGGCGAAAGGATAGCTTTGCGCGTATCCGCATGCCGGTCTTCGCCTTGGGCATAATAGGCTTGCTTGTCTTGGCGGGCGTTCTGCTGACTTCGACAATCGATATTCTTCCGCTTCTGGGCCTCGTTCTCGCCGCAGTCGTCATGGTGGGCAGTTTCCTGCCCCTGCGCGGACGCTCCCTGCGGCGCTTGCCCTTGGCAGTCTGGGGCATGGTAATCGCTCATTTCGGCGCAGGCGTAACGCTGTTCGGCATGGCTTCCGATACAGCTTTCCAGCAGGAACGGCTGGTCGCGGCCAATGCAGGCGATGTGGTTGAGGTAGGACCATGGCAGGCCGTTCTTGAAGGCGTGATTCCCGTAGCCGGACCCAACTGGAACGCTATGGAGGCGCAACTTCCGCTAACATATGATGGCAGTGAAGCTGGTGAGGCGCGTCCGCAGGCGCGATCCTTCTGGTCTCCGCCGCAGGAGACGAGTGAGATCGCGCTGGTCACCCGCTGGAACGGTCAACTCTATGTCGGCGTTGGTAATCAGACCGAAGACGGGCGTTGGCAATTGCGGCTGTGGTGGAAGCCCTTCGTGACTTTCATCTGGTATGGCGGTTTGCTGATCGCGCTGGGCGGCGTTTTGGCACTGCTCGGCCGCCTTTCGGTCGATGTTCGCCGCCGTGTGGCGGTGCGCAAGATCGCCGATCGCAAAGAGGATGAAGCGGCATTCGTACAGGAGGCTGGTGCATGACCCGTTTCCGCTGGTTCCTTTGGGGTGTCGTGGCCGTGGCGGCGGGGCTGTTCGGCCTGTTCGCATATCAATTGACGCAACCCAAAGACGAGTTCATCGAAAGCGCGATGATCGGCCAATCGATCCCGGCCTTTGCCCTTCGCGCCGCGGTTCCCGATCGTCCGGGGCTTTCGTCGGAAGATCTGGCCGACGGCAAGGCCAAGCTTGTCAATATTTTCGCCAGTTGGTGTATCCCTTGCCGTGCTGAAGCTGCCCAACTGGAAGTTTTGCGGGAAAGTGGGGCGGAAATCGTCGGCATCGCCATTCGTGACCGGCCAGAGGATGTGAGCGCCTTCTTGCAGGTATATGGCAACCCCTTCACGCGTATCGGTGCCGACGACATCAGCGAGGTGCAGCTTTCGCTGGGATCATCGGGTGTACCGGAAACCTTCGTAGTCGATGGCAATGGCGTGATAACCTACCAGCATATCGGCGATATCCGCCCCGAACATGTGCGGACGATCCTCTATCAATTGCGGGAGGCAGGCGCGTGAAGAAGCTTCTTCTTATTCTGGCCATGCTTCTTGTCACACCACTTGCGGCACAAGACAACTTGCCACCCGCTCCCTTTGCCTATCAGCAATTGGAGGACCCGGAACTGGAAGCGATGGCGCAGGATCTGATGATCACCTTGCGTTGTCTCAAGTGCCAAAGCCAGTCGATTGCCGACAGCGATGCACCCATGGCGGGTGACATGCGCCACCAGGTTCGAACGCGCATCGCCGCGGGTGAAGAGCCAGAGGCGATCCGCGAATGGTTGATCCAGCGCTATGGCGATTACGTCAGTTATCAACCGCGTGTCAAGGCCAGCACCTGGCCGCTTTTCGCAATCCCTGCGCTGCTGGTGCTGGGCGCAATACTTGTCCTTCGTGGCCGGTTGAGGAAAGCAAAATGACCTGGGTGCTGGCCATAGCACTTGCCCTTGTGGCCTTTGCCGTCGCGATTGCAGTGTTCCACCTGCCGCGCGCAACATGGGCAAGCTTCGCTGCCGCATTGGTGTTCGGCCTCACCGGATATACGCTTCAGGCCAGCCCGGAAGTTCCCGCCGCGCCCAAGGCGCTGGCTAGCGAAGGATATAGCGATGATTGGCAGGTGGTCGATTCGCGCAAGCTCTTGGTAGGAAACGCGCTGAAGTCTCCCAGCAATTCTGTGCTTACCGCCGATGCCTTTGCCCGGCGTGGCCAGTTCGAAGTCGCGGCAGGATTCCTTGGTGGTGTAGTCAAGGACCGCCCGCAGGATTTCGAGGCATGGGTGGCACTGGGCAATGCGCTGACCGAGCAGGCCGATGGGATCCTGACGCAAGCTTCGCTTTATGCTTATCGTCAAGCGAGCCGGATTGCCCCGGATAATCCCGCGCCTTCCTATTTTCTCGGACTTTCGCTTATCCGTCAGGGAAGGATGATGGAGGCGCAGCAAATCTGGCGCTCTGCTTTGGCGCAAATGGGCGAAGAAGACAGCGAGGCGCGTCAGTTCATGTCCGACCGCCTTGAACGACTTGAAGCCCTGCTTTCGCAATCGGGTACATTTCCCGAGGATGGGACAGAATAGCGATGCTGCGTTGCAGCATGTTGCGGAGCGCTTCGACTGCTGCTAAGCGCCCCGCTTTCCGGCGTGTACGCACGCGAAATGGGGCTTAAATCCCGATGAGCGCAGCCACAAACGGCAATGATAATCAGTCGGCCAAGTTGAAGCTGGCCGCAGGTGCAATCGGCATCGTCTTCGGCGATATCGGCACCAGTCCGCTCTACGCCTTCCGCGAGACCTTTCGTGGCGCACACACCTTGCCGATCGATGACCTGCACATTCTGGGCGTAGTCAGCCTGATCTTCTGGTCGATGACTCTGGTCGTTTCGATCCAATATGTCTCCATCCTGATGCGTGCGGACAACAAGGGACAGGGCGGCAGCCTGGCGCTGGTTGCCTTGCTCTCGCGTAGCGTCGGGAAGACGAATTACGGCTGGCTTGTCGTGCTGTTGGGGGTCTTTGCCACAGCGCTGTTCTATGGCGACAGCATGATTACGCCCGCGATCTCCGTCTTGTCGGCAGTGGAGGGGCTGACCGTAGTCGATCCGGGGCTCAACCGATTTGTGATCCCTATTGCGCTCGGCCTGTTGGTCGGGCTCTTTGCGTTGCAGAAGAGGGGGACGGCCAAAGTAGGGGCGCTCTTTGCCCCCGTTATGATGGTTTATTTTACCGTCATCGCGACGCTGGGTACCATCCAGATATTCGGAACGCCGGAGATCCTCTGGGCGCTCAACCCCTGGTACGCGCTGCAGTTTTTTATCACGGACAAGTTCCTTGCTTTTCTGGCGCTTGGCTCGGTCGTCTTGGCGGTGACGGGCTCGGAAGCCCTCTATTCCGACATGGGGCATTTTGGTCGCGGTCCGATGCGCTTGAGCTGGTTCGGCTTTGTCATGCCCTGCCTGCTGCTCAACTATTTCGGGCAAGGGGCGATGATCCTGGGGCTGGGTGATGCTGCTGCCGAAGAGGCGATCATGAGCCCCTTCTTCTTCCTCGCACCCGAATATCTGCGCTTGCCGCTGGTTCTGCTGGCCACAGCCGCGACCTTTATCGCCAGCCAGGCTGTTATCTCCGGCAGTTTCTCCATCACCCACCAGGCGATCCAGCTCGGCTTTATTCCGCGCCTGTCGATCCGCCACACGAGCGATGAGCATTCCGGACAGATCTATATCCCGATCATCAACTGGGCTCTGATGTGCGCAGTCATCATTCTGGTCCTGACCTTCCAGAACTCCTCCAACCTTGCCAGCGCCTATGGCATCGCGGTGACGGGCGCTGTCACAATCGACACCTTGCTCATGGCGGTATTGTTCGTGGGCGTCTGGAAATGGCGCATGTGGATCGCCATTCCCGTGGTATTGCTGTTCCTGATCGTTGACGGCGCCTACTTCGCGGCCAACCTTACCAAGGTTCCCGATGGCGGCTGGTTCCCGCTGATGGTGGGCTTCATTGCCTTCACCTTGCTCACCACCTGGGCGAAGGGCCGCAAGCTGATGCGTGGCCGCATGACCGAGGTCGGCCTGCCGCTGGATATCTTCGCCAAGAGTGCAAACAGTTCCACAAAGCGCGTTTCGGGCACGGCGATATTCATGAATTCCGGGTCCAAGGGAACGCCCTCTGCATTGCTGCACAATATCAAGCACAACAAGGTGCTGCATGAACGTGTGGTCGTGCTGACCGTCCTGATCGAGGATGTGCCCTACGTCGACGAGGCGGATCGCATCGAGACCAAGGAGTTGGAGGACGGTTTCTACCGCGTCATCCTGCATTACGGCTTCATGGAAGAAACCAATGTGCCTGCCGCTCTAGAGAAAGTGGACCAGTGCGGCGGTCCGTTTGAAATGATGCAGACCAGCTTCTTCCTCTCCCGCCAGACACTTCTGTCTGCTGAAAAGCCAGGCATGATTATCTGGCGTGAGAAGCTGTTTGCCTGGATGATGCGTAACGCCGCAACGCCGATGGAGTTCTTCCGCCTGCCGACCAACCGTGTGGTGGAACTGGGCAGTCAGGTGGAGATCTAGGCGGCGCTAAGCGTACGTAAATGAACGGCGACTAGGCTTGCTAATACGGAGGTGAGCCATGTTCTGGATCCAATTTGTCGCAGCGAGCGCCGCTCTTGTCGCGCAGGCGGACGAAGCAAATTTCGCCTATGTCGATTGCATGTTCACGGTGGCGCGTGAAGCACCTCCGGACATGGTCAGCTCTGCCTTGGAGCAATTACTTATCCAGTCATGCGCTACCGAGCGTGAAAACCTACATGCATTGCTTGTCGAAGTGCGCGTGCAGAATGGCGACAGCCGATCGCAGGCGGAAGCCACTTGGCGGCAGCTAGAAGCTGACGGAATGGCCAGCGTGTTGCGCGCAAGGCAGCAGGCGCAGCGTTTGAACTGACATTAAGCGCAGAGAAAAGGGCGCCGCTGCCAGTGCAGGGCACCCTTCTTCGTATCGATAGCGGTGATATCTAACCGAGGTTGGCGCTCACCATTGCATACATCATCGGCAGCGAGAGCAGCGTGTTGAGGCGGCTGGCGATAAGCGCGCGCGGGGCTGCGGCAGCCTTTTCCTCATCGCTGGCTTCGACGAGTCCCAGAACTTTCTTCTGTGCCGGCCAGATGATGAACCACACGTTGAAGGCCATTATCAGCGCCATCCACATGCCGATGCCGATCAACGAGACCTGTCCGGTGCCCTGGAACAGCAGCGCCTGCTGCAGATAGTTGCCGACATAGGCGATGATGAGGCCTGTCAGCACGGTTAGTGCAGCCGCCCAGCGGAAATAGAACAAGGCCTTGGGCGCGATATGACCCGTCACGGCACCCTTCTGCTCTGCCGGAATGGCGGGCATCAGCGGAACCTGCACAAAGTTGAAATAGTAAAGTAGGCCGATCCAAAGTACGCCGAAGAAGAGGTGAAGCCAGCGCGTAACCGTGTTCACATTGACCTCTACAAAGCCACTTCCATGCAACATGAGGGCCAGTGCCAATACCAGGCCGGCAATCATCACCAGCTGCAGATTTCCAAAGAGTTTTGCCATTATCGATCCCCCAAATTCTTGTTTCTTGATCCCATACTGCCGCCTTTGCGGCGTGCAGCATTCAACGCATTATCAACCAAGAATCGCAGTTTGGGAAGTCGCCGTTGCTTAGCCAGGGGGAATAGTGCTTTCCTCGTCGCTTACTTCCAGGTTCAGGCCATGCTTCATGAGCATCGGAATCTGGGTGAAAGTGAACAGGAAGCTGAGCGGCAGGAATAGCCAGAGCTTCGCGGCAAGCCAGCTTTCGAAGCTGATCGTATAGAGCAGCACGGTATTAAGCGCGGCGAGAGCGAGGAAGAAGATGCCCCAGTTGAGCGAGAGCTTCAGCCAGCCTTCCTCGGTCAGGCCCTCGAACGCTGCTTCGAGCAGGTATCGCAGCAGAGGTTTCTGCTTCATCCACCCACCGATCAACAGCACACCGAAGCCGACATAGATGATGGTGGGCTTCCATTGGATGAAGCGCTCGTCTTGGAAGTAGATCGTCAGTGCACCGAAACCCACGATCAATACGGTGGAGAGCCACAGCATGGGTGAGACCTTGCCAAATGTGATACGGCTGAAGGCGAGCGCCACCAGCGCGGCGACGATGAAGGCACCGGTTCCCTTGATGACGGCAAGGATTTCACCCGCAGCATCTTCGCCATCGGGTGCGAAATACTTGTAGGTCAGGAAAAAGACCAGAAGCGGTCCGTAGTCGACTGCGACATTGAGCCAGCCGGAGGCGTGCTTCTTCTTGGCAGGAGTTTCGGTTGTCGAGGTGTTCATTTGATCCGTTTGTCCTGAGCTTGTCGAAGGGCGAGCCTTGCGCTTGCTTCGTGGTTCGACAGGCTCACCACGAACGGGGTAGGCAATGCAAGGCCTTTAGGCGATCCCCGCGATGACTTTGGCCACCAGGTCGGGATCAAATGGACGCAGGTCGTCAATCTTCTCACCTACGCCTATGGCATGGATGGGCAGGCCGTATTGTTCTGCCGCAGCCACCAGGACGCCGCCACGCGCCGTGCCGTCCAGCTTGGTCATAATCAGGCCCGTCACACCGGCGACCTCCTTGAACACGTCGATTTGCGAAAGGGCGTTCTGGCCATTGGTCGCATCGAGCACCAGCACCACATCATGCGGAGCTTCGGGATTGAGGCGACCGAGGACTTTGCGAATCTTGGCAAGCTCGTCCATCAACTCTCGCTTGTTCTGCAGGCGTCCGGCGGTGTCGGCGATCAATACGTCCACGCCCCTGGCCTGGGCGG
>CAJXLD010000068.1 GCA_913055595.1 uncultured Altererythrobacter sp. | reverse complement strand
ATGCGCCCTGACCGCATCATCCTGGGCGAAATTCGTGGCGCGGAGTGTTTCGACCTCCTCGCCGCCATGAACACCGGCCACGATGGCTCCATGTGTACGCTTCACGCCAACAGCCCGCGCGAGTGCCTAGGCCGTATGGAAAACATGATCCTGATGGGTGACATCAAGATCCCCAAGGAAGCCATTTCACGCCAGATCGCTGAATCGGTCGATTTGATCGTGCAGGTGAAGCGCCTTCGCGACGGTTCGCGCCGTACGACGAACGTGACCGAAGTCATCGGCATGGAAGGCGACGTGATCGTGACGCAGGAACTGTTCAAGTTCGAATATCTGGACGAGAGCGAAGACGGCAAGATCCTGGGTGAATTCCGCTCCAGCGGCCTGCGCCCCTATACGCTCGAAAAAGCGCGCCAGTTCGGGTTTGATCAGGCGTACTTGGAGGCATGTCTCTGACATGCCTTACGCGCACCCATCCGGGCGCGCGATATCCTCGCTTCCGGGCAGGCAAGCTGCCCTCACTGCGGGCGGCCAGTCGGCCTTGCGGTCGCTGTCGCGACCGTGCTCCGCGACCAAGCCTCCCCGTTTGTGCTGGTTTGGGCCGAAGGCCCGCAAGGGCGACTGCCCGCCCGCAGGTGCCCCGCAGCGTAGCGGAGGGAACAGCACCGAGGATGCCCTCGCGAATGCGAGGGCGTAACCACAGGTTTACCCTCCCAACCAACCTTTCACCGCGACCACCATCAAGCCCACGCCGACAAAGGCGCTGGCGAGAAAGATGGGTGTCCAGGGCATGCAGCCCACACGGTCGATGTGCTTGCGTCTGGCGCGCAGCCGGTCTGCCGCCAGTGCCCAGATGGCGACCAGCAGGAACGCTCCGCCCCACAGGCCGACGAGTGTCGCATCGCTGGCAAAACGGATGAAGCCTGGCAGTTCCATGGTGCAGCCGGCATATGATGTCTCGTCGCCAACATCGCAATGCTTGCCAATTGTCGCGCCAGTTCTATGGCGAAGGCATGAGTGCCAGCAATCATGACCACGACCGCCCGTTACTGGCATTGCTGATCCGCTTGCTGGGCATTGCTGGATTTGCGAGCATGGCGGCACTGATCAAGCTCGCCTCGCAACGCGGCATACATCTGGTCGAGATCATATTCTGGCGCCAACTCGTGACCGTCCCGATCCTGTTTGGCTGGGCGATGATGTCCGGCGGAATGGCGCAACTCGGCACGCAAAGGCCGCGCGCCCATTTCGTGCGCGCGCTCTATGGCATTGCCGGAATGATCTGCAATTTCGGCGCAGTTATCCTGCTTCCGCTGGCAGAAGCGCAGACGATAAATTTCTCAGCCCCGATCTTCGCCGTGCTGCTGTCCATCGTGCTTCTCAAGGAGAGTGTCGGGATGTGGCGTTGGGGGGCGGTTCTTGCCGGCTTTCTGGGAATCATTGTCATTGCCCAGCCGGGCGACGGTCATATTCCGCTGACAGGAGCGCTTGTGGCGCTGGGCGGCGCTTTCATGATCGCGTTGATCTCGATCCAGATCCGCGACCTGTCCAAGACCGACAAGCCCCTGGTGATCGTCTTCTGGTTCGCGGTGACCAGCGTTGTGCTGTTTGCGCCCTTCCAGCCCCTTGTGATGCAAGACCACAGCTGGGGGGACTGGATGCTGCTGCTGGCAATCGGACTCACGGGCACTTGGGGTCAATTGCTGGTCACCGTCGCCCTGCGTTTGGGGAAGGTTTCCAGCGTGATCGTCATGGACTATTCCGCCATGGTCTGGGCCACTCTCTTTGGATGGCTTCTCTTCTCCGCCTTTCCCCCGACCACGACATGGCTGGGTGCACCGCTCATCGTGGCCGCCGGTCTGATCATCGCCTGGCGCGAACGCGTCGTCGCACACAGGCGGTTTTCGGACCTGCGTGGAACAGCGGGAACTTGAACCCAAGCCAAAACTCGTGTTCCATGTATTCCCGCCAATCGGGCGAGAGGAGTTCCATGTATTCCCGCCAATCGGGCGAGAGGAAAGGAAAGATTATGGTGCGCAAGATCATCCTTGCCATGACCGTAGGCGCCATGGCGCTGACTGCTACGGCTTGCAACACCGTTCGCGGAGCAGGACAGGACCTTCAATCTGTCGCTGACGACGTAGACGAGGCAGTTTAGGCGCAAATCCAAGCGCAAGTACCTCAAGCGCCCGCCTGGGATCGGGCGGGCGTTTCTGTTTCAGACCTTTCGATAGACCAGCATGATGTTGTTGGCGGGCATAGCCACACGGCTGGCTCGAACAAGAGCTTGCGCCCCGGCAATGCTGTCCAGCCATTCCGCACTGCGTAAGCCCCACTCAGGATTGCGCTGCTTCAGCCAGCCATCGAAGGCAACGTTGCTCTCGACCGTTTCCACCCCCTCTTCCAAATAGGGGCCATAGAGGATTAGCGGAGCGCCTTCTGGCAATATGCGTCCTGCCGCACGGATTAGCCCATCGGTGGCGGCGACGGGGCTGATGTGCACCATGTTGATGCACAGGATGGCGTCGGCATGATTTACCGGCCAATCCGCCGCTGAAGCATCCAGTTCAAACGGCGCAGCGACGTTTGCAAGGCCGGCTTCTGCGCTCCAGGCTGCAATCGACGCCCGGGCATCGGCATCGGGATCGGTGGGCTGCCAATTAAGGTGGGGAAAGCGCGCGGCAAAATGGATCACATGCTCGCCCGTCCCGCTGGCAAGCTCAAGGACGGTTCCTTTGTCCGGTAGCTCCTGAGCCAGGACATCGGCAATCGGATCGCGATTGCGCGCGGCGGCGGGGGCTTCCCGTTTCACAGTTTCAGTTTTCCTTTGCGCGGATTGGCGCGGCGTGCCGCGGGCTCC
The DNA here is from genome assembly GCA_913055595.1 of uncultured Altererythrobacter sp. Classification (GTDB taxonomy): domain Bacteria; phylum Pseudomonadota; class Alphaproteobacteria; order Sphingomonadales; family Sphingomonadaceae; genus Alteraurantiacibacter. The sequence continues at coordinate 8,321 of CAJXLD010000068.1, read as the reverse complement.
CGGATAATGAGCCAAATCAGTAAACCCACGGGTCCGGCTACAAGCGTGAGCAGCAATATGGGCGCCTGAAAAAGGCGCGAGAAATGTTTCGCATCGGCGTCCCGCGCTATCCACAACCCCACAAAAAGATCGAAGGCAAGGTAATGTATCCAGCCTACCACCAGCGCTGCGTCACGAGCGAATAGGGAACGAAGACCCTCGATTGACGTGATGTCGACATTGGCGAGGCCCGCACCCGATTGGCTCAGCAGGACCCCAAAACTGACGGCATAGGCGAGGCAGAGCAACCCGATCCCGGCATAGAATATGGCCGCGCGCGCCAGCTCTCCGCGCGGGGCAAAGATCAACACGGCCCACATGACCAGCGCCAAGCCGTGAGCGAAGCCCAGCAGTGTTTCCCAACTCATAGTTTGTTTCCTCCGCTGCGGCTCCAGATCCCGGCAAGGATCGATCCGATCACCACGTGATAGACCGACGAAATCGCGCTGGGCACCGGTGCCAATGCAGCCTGCATGGGATTGACGAATTGCGCCGCGAAGCTGGGTGTCGAGGCCAAGCTAGCGCCTAGCCCGCTATTTTGCATGCCGACTTCGATACTGAGAGTGCGACACTCCGCACGCCCGAAGCGCATCAGGTGCGGAAGCACGTAACCCAGCGCAAATCCCGTCGCATGGAGCAGGAAGATTGCCAGCAATAGCATGCCGAAATGCGCTTCGATCAGTTCCTTGGAATTGCCGATGATCCCGCCCACGATCAACACGATGACGATTACCGATATCAAAGGGGAAACAACCGCCAGCCGCTTGGTTACGCGCGGAAACAGCGCATTCAGCGCCACACCTGCCACCACAGGCACCAGCACAATGGCGACCATGGAACGGAACAGGCTCCAGCGGTCGATTTCGATAAATACGCCTCCCAGCCAGTCGGTCAGCAAAGGTGTCAGCACAATTGCGATCATGGTCGAACACATGGTCATGGCCACCGACAGCGCCAGATTGGCCCTCGCCAGATAGGTGACGACATTGGATGCCGTGCCGCCGGGACAGCATGAGACCAGCACCAGTCCTACGGCCAGCCCCTCTTCCAGCCCGAACAGCAGTGCAAAGCTTATCCCCGCCAGTGGCATGATCGTGAATTGCAGCGCCACGCCTGTAGCAATCCCCTTCGGCAAGGTCAGAACGCGGCGGAAGTCATCCAGTGTCAGCGTCAGCCCCATGCCGAGCATGATCACGCCCAGCATCACACTGATCAAACCCTGCCCGGCGACCTGCGTTTGCGTAACCCAGGCGAAATGTTCCGGCGCAACCCAAGCCCAGGCCACTCCGAGCACAGTCCAAATGGCAAAGAGATTGGTCGCCTGCGCAATCCATCGTGTCATGAGTTCCCCCCCCTGCCCGCTGCCTATCGTGCAGGTGATGCCATGCCAAGGATCAGCGGCGATGCCAGCGGCTTTCCTGTCGCAAGATCTCGTCATACTCGTGGACGAACTTGCCAGGCGCGCTGATCAGCGCGAATTGCAGCGCAGCGCGCGCGATCTGTTCCGCCTTGATGGATCGGTATTTGCGCCTCTCTCCACGCAGGAACAGATCGGCGATCGGGGCCAAAAGCTTGCCGAGCGCTTCCAGACCGCGCGGGTCCTGATCGCGTTTTCCCCTGAGCAGGCCGGGCCGGAGGAAATCGACCTGCCTCAATCCGCATTTTGCGACTTCGAACTCCATTTCGCCCTTGGTGCGCAAATAGAGGTTCTTCGAATAGCGATCGGCACCGACAGAGGAAATTACCACCAACCCACTGGCGCCTGCTGCCTTGCACGCCTTGGCTACCTTCACCACGAAATCCCGATCGATGGCAGCGAATTTCGCCTCATCGCCGTCAACCTTGCGAATTGTCGTTCCCAAAGCGCAGATCACGCGATCGGGTGCGATGGTTTCTATTGCTTTGCCCCAGCCCTCAACCGGTGCCAGCATCACTTCCATCCGCGCGCCCTTTGGCATGGGAACCTCGCGCCGGGACAGGGCAAGGAGGCGGAAATCCGTTCGCCCCACCGCCTGTGCAAGAATGCTTTGCCCCACCAGTCCAGTCGCCCCCAGCAAGAGAACGCGCAAAGGCTCAGACATTGGATAGCCCTTCCGGGACGTTGCCGAAGATGCGCGCATAGCAATCCATGGCGTAGCGATCGGTCATGCCGGCGATGAAATCGGCGATATGGCGGGCCCGCTCCGTCGCATCGTCGGGTAGGCTTTCGTGCCAACTACCGTTCATCAAGCCTGGTTCCTGGTCGAAGGCGGCATAGAGCTTGGCGATGACCTGGTGCGCGACCTTGGCGGTAATCTTCTGTTCGGGATGGTAGTAAAGCCGTTCATAGAGGAAGGACTTGAGCTGCCTTTCCCGTGCCGCCCATTCGGAAGAGAAGGCCGCAATGGCGCAGCCGGCGCCGCGCACCTGGTCAGGCTTATTCAAGCCCGCCATGTTGGCAGTTGTGGTCTCGATCAGGTCGTTGACCATCGCGCCGATCTGGTCACGCACCAATTCACGCAGTTGCAGTGGCCGCGGCGCATCGAGGTGGCGCTTGCGTACCGCATCCCATTGCTCGGCAAGAAAATCGAGCGTCAGCAGGTCATCGAGCTGTAGGAAGCCTGCGCGCAGCCCGTCATCGATATCGTGATTGTCATAGGCAATATCGTCCGCCAGCGCGGCGATCTGCGCTTCCAGTGAGGACCAACGGTCGAGATCGAGCGGGAATGCCTCGTCGAGTTCCTTCAAGGCCCAGCTGGGCTCGCTTACCGGACCATTGTGCTTGGCCAGGCCTTCCAGCACTTCCCAGCTGAGGTTGAGACCACGGATATCGCAATAGGTGCGCTCGATCCGCATCAGCGTACGCAGGCAGTGCTCGTTGTGGTCCCAGCCGCCATATTTCCGCAGAGCGTTGTCGAGCGCTTCCTCGCCCGAATGTCCGAAAGGCGGATGGCCGATATCATGCGCAAGGCAAAGCGCCTCGGTCAGGTCCTCGTCGAGGCCCAGCGAGCGAGCCAGAACCCGCCCGATCTGCGCCACTTCCAGGCTATGCGTCAGGCGAACGCGATAATGATCGCCATCCGGCGCGACGAAGACCTGCGCCTTACCTGCCAGCCTGCGGAATGCCACCGAATGGATGATGCGGTCACGATCGCGCTGGAAAGCACTGCGCGGCCCGCGCGTACCGCCACCGGATTGGTCGAACTCGCGCCCGCGGGAAAGGGCAGGATCGGCGGCGAGTGGGCTGCGTGACATGGGTCAGTCAGCTAGATGGACCGGCCGCGCATGACAAGGCGAACACTTGGTGAACCTCGCAAGGTGCACACGCACGGCCGCGCATCAATCGCCCAACGACTTATTGATTTCCTCTACCATCTTCTTCGCGTCGGAGAGCAGCATCATCGTCTGGTCCATGTAGAACACGTCATTGTCGACACCGGCATAGCCAACGCCGCCCATGCTGCGCTTGATGAAGAAGACCTGCTTGGCCTTGTCCACGTCGAACACGGGCATGCCGTAGATGGGCGAAGACTTGTCGGTCTTCGCGGCCGGGTTCACCACGTCATTGGCGCCGATGATGAAGGCGACATCGCATTGAGCGAATTCGCTGTTGATGTCCTCCAGTTCGAAGACCTTGTCGTAATCGACCGAGGCTTCTGCCAGCAGCACGTTCATGTGCCCCGGCATGCGGCCCGCAACGGGGTGGATGGCGAACTTCACATTGACGCCCTGCTCTTCGAGCAGGTCGGTCATTTCGCGCAAAGCATGCTGCGCCTGTGCCACTGCCATGCCGTAGCCCGGGATGATGATGACGTTTTCGGCCTGCTGCAGCATGAAGGCAGCGTCTTCCGCGCTGCCCTGCTTGTAGGGGCGCTGTTCCCTCGCCTCGCCCCCGCCGGAACCGCCATCGGCGCCAAAGCCGCCGGCGATTACCGAAATGAAGCTGCGGTTCATCGCGCGGCACATGATGTAGCTCAGGATCGCACCCGAAGAGCCGACCAGCGCGCCGGTGATGATCATCGCCGTATTGCTGAGCGTGAAACCCATCGCCGCCGCAGCCCAGCCCGAGTAACTGTTCAGCATGGAGACCACGACAGGCATGTCCGCGCCGCCGATGGGAATGATCAGTAGGAAGCCGATCAGGAACGCCGCAACCGTCAGCGCCACAATCAGCGGCATGGTTTCAGTCGGCGAAGCCATGGCGAACAAAGCCGTCAGGACGATAATCGCGGCCAGCGTGCCCAGATTGATTGCATGGCGCATGGGGAGCAGGATCGGCGCACCGCTCATCTTGCCCGAAAGCTTGGCAAAAGCGATGACAGAGCCCGAAAAGGTGATGGCGCCAATGGCAATACCGAGGCCCATTTCGACCTTACTGACCGGAGCGATGCCGGTTGCAGTCAACAGTCCAAACGCCTCGGGATTGAGATAGGCCGCCCAGCCCACCAGCACAGCTGCCAAGCCGACCAGAGAGTGGAAGGCCGCGACCAGTTCCGGCATCGCCGTCATCGCGATGCGGCGGGCGACAGTGAAGCCGACAATACCGCCCAGGAAGATGGCAATGCCGATCTCGGCAATATTGGCGATGTCATGGGTGATAAGCGTCGTCACCACCGCGATCAGCATGCCGACCATGCCATAGCGGTTGCCTGCAAGGCTGGTGGTCGGATGCGAAAGCCCGCGCAGGGCGAGGATGAACAGCACGCCCGCGACAAGATAAGCGAGCGCCACCCACGGGTTCACGCCTGCGCCTTCCGCGCCCGCTGCCATGAAGGAGAACATCACTTCTTCTCCTTTTTCTTGTACATCGCCAGCATGCGCTCGGTCACGGCGAAGCCGCCGAAGATGTTGACGCTCGCCAGCACCACGCCCGCAAGGCCGAGCCATTTGGCCGTGGCACTGCCCGCCTCAGCCGATGCGATCAGCGCACCCACGATAATCACCGAGGAAATCGCATTGGTCACCGCCATCAACGGCGTGTGCAGTGCAGGAGTAACCGACCAGACAACGTAATAGCCCACAAAACAGGCCAATACGAAAATCGAGAGGATTGAAATGAAGTCCATTTCCTATTCGCCCGTCACCTGGACCAGTTCGATATTGTTGCCTTCGGGATCGACCACGAACATCACCTTGATGCCGAGCACGGCGGTGAGGTCGGTGATATCGACGGCGGGGGTCACGCCCTTGGACAGCAGGATTTCCTTGGTCGCCTCGATATCTTCAACTTCCATCATCAGCTGGCCGGGGCCGCGCACGGCGAGATGTGCAGGCGGCGTTCCCCGCTCCGGTCCGGGCTGGGAGTCTGCCACCTGGACCAACTCAAGCCCTTGCGTGCCATTCTTGAGCCAGCGGAAGTGCATTGCCGGGCCAAGCGGCGCGTCCTTCACCACCTCGAAATCGAGCACGTCGACATAGAAGGCGGTCACAGCCTCGATGTCCTCGACCGAAAGCGCCATCATGAAATGGTTGAGCTCGATCTTGGGCTGGGCTTCGAATTCTGGTCCCTGCGCCTGAACGCCCGTTGCAGCCAATAGGGCACCAGCCAGCGCCGACCCAAAAACAGTCTTCTTCATTATTTCAGCCTTTCATTCACGATTGCGCCGCCCTTGGTCAGGCGCACGGCATCGCCGATTTCCTCGTCCAGTTCGACTTTGCCCGTCTCCTTGTCCCAGAAGGCGGACAGGAAGTTGAACAGGTTACGGCTGAACAGCGCACTGGCGTCAGCCGAAAGATGTGCGGGCGTGTTCGAATAGCCCATGATGAAGACGCCGTGCTGCTCGACCACCTGATCGGCCACGCTGCCTTCGACATTGCCGCCTTGCGCGACCGCTAGATCGAAGATCACGCTGCCCGGTCGCATGGTTGCGATCTGCGCGTCGGTTATAAGGCGCGGCGCGGCGCGGCCCGGGATCAGCGCGGTAGTGATGACAATATCTTGCTTGGCAATATGCGCGCTCACCAGTTCGGCCTGCGCCTTCTGGTATTCCTCGCTCATCTCGGTGGCATAGCCACCCGATCCCTCGCCCTCGATCCCCTCGACACTCTCGACGAAGATCGGCTTGGCACCGAGCGACATGATCTGTTCCTTGGTTGCGGAACGTACGTCGGTAGCGGAAACCTGCGCACCCAAGCGCCTTGCAGTGGCAATGGCCTGAAGCCCTGCGACACCCACACCCATGACAAAGCACTTAGCGGCAGACACCGTGCCCGCAGCCGTCATCATCATTGGGAAGGCGCGTCCATATTGGTCAGCCGCAGCCAGCACCGCCTTGTATCCGGCAAGGTTGGACTGGCTGGAGAGCACGTCCATGCTTTGTGCGCGGGTGATGCGCGGCATGAATTCCATCGACAGCGCTTCAAGACCAGCCTCTGCATAGGCTTTCGCGCGGCTCGTTTCGCGGAAGGGATCGAATGTCGCGGCCACCCTTGCACCGGGCTTTGCGTCGGCGAGGGCAGCCACATCCGGAGCCTGCACCGCAAGGACGATATCCGCGTCTGCCACAACCTTGTCGATCGGCAGGACTTCCGCACCGGCAGCGGCATAGTCTGTATCGCTGATGGAAGCGCCTGAACCGGCGCCCTCCTCAACCGCAAAGCTGGCGCCAAGGCCAATGAATTTCTTGACAGTCTCGGGCGTCGCGGCGACGCGCGTTTCCCCCTCGGCCCTTTCCTTCAGGACCGCAATGCGTAGTCCCCCCATAGCGCGGGCCTCAGGCGATCAGGGCAATTATGATCAGGACGAGTAGCGCAGTGATCGGAATCGACCACTTCAGGAGGGTCAGGAATCCGCCATAAGTCTTCTTGTTCGCCGTAATATCTTGGGAATTGGCCATTTTATGCCCTGTCCTTCCAGAATCCTTGGGTAATCGAGCAACCGTCTATCCTCCTAGCAGCAAAGCCTCAAGTCTTGCCTTAATGGCCTCTTTACCCACGCCTGCTATCGGAATGCTTCGTGCCGCGTTGCCGGTGACGGTTTGGAAATGGGGATCATGGCAGACGCCGAAGAACGCCTGTTGATGCTGATCGACGACGAACCGGCGCAAAGCCGGTTGATCACCGCGCTTGCAGCGCGCGAGGGATGGCGCACGCTTGTGGTGGATGAGGCGGAAAAAGCCATCGCCACACTGGGAACGCGCCAGGGCATGCAATTATCCGCCATTATCCTCGACCAGTGGGTTCCAGGTGACCAGGCTTGCGAGCTCATCGCCGAGATCAAGGAACGCCGCCCTGCCCTGCCCGTGCTTATGCTGACGGCAAGCACTTCGCCCCTGTTGGCTGTCGAGGCCATGCGTGCGGGCGCGACCGACTACCTCGTCAAGCCTGTAGCCCCTGAACAGCTGATGCAGGCTTTGCGCAATGCGACGACGCGCGAAGCACCGCGTGACGAACTGACGCCGCTGACCGAGAAAATGCCCGCCACGCTCGATTTCGATGCAATGGTCGGCACCGCCCCAAAATTTCGCGACGCTTTGGCCAAGGCAGCCAAGGCAGCGCGCGGCCATGGTAACCTCCTGATCGAAGGCGAAAGCGGCACTGGCAAGGAAATGCTGGTGCGCGCCATCTATGCCGCTTCACCCCGGTCAAAGGCGCCGTTCAAGATCGTCAACATCGCCGGCGTCCCGGCAAGCTCGCTGGAATCCGTACTGTTCGGCCACGAAAAGGGTTCGTTCCCGGGCGCATTCGAACAGCAGGTCGGCGCGATCCAGAATTGCGATGGCGGCACGCTGGTGCTCGATGAGGTGGACCGCCTCTCCGTCGAGCTGCAAGATCGCCTGATCGAAGCGATCGAGACCAAACGCTGTCGTCCGATTGGCGCGAAGCACAGTTTCAAACTGGACGTCCGCTTCATCGCCGCCAGCAACCTTCCGCTGGCCGATCTGGTGGCAACAGGTCACTTCCGCAAGGAACTGCTGGAACTTCTATCCAAGACCTGTGTCATCCTGCCGCCGCTGCGTGAACGCCACGGAGACATTTCCGCACTCACGCGCCACTTCCTCCACCGCATTGGCGAGCAACCGGGCTTGCGCCCGCTGGGTATTACCGACGATGCGATCAAGCTGCTCGCTGCATTCGACTGGCCGGGCAATGTGCGCCAGCTGCAAGCCGTTCTCTTCCGCGCGGCCGTCTTCTGCGATGGCGATGCGCTGACCGCGAACGACTTCCCGCAGCTCTCCTCCATCATTGGCGATATGGCCGAAGCCAACGCACCGGTGATGGAAAGCGCGGGTGTGCAAATCTACGAAAGCGACGGAAATCTACGCTCGCTCGAGGATATCGAGGCCGACGTCATCCGCCTCGCA
>CAJXLD010000067.1 GCA_913055595.1 uncultured Altererythrobacter sp. | reverse complement strand
TCATCGGCGCGGAATTGCAGTTTTGGCGCGAATTTCAGGCCCAGCCGCTTGGCCACCTCACGCTGGAAGAAGGCGGTGTTCTGTTGCAACGCCTTGAGCACCTTGGCTTCGTCCTCGCCCAGCAAGGGCTTCACATAGGCCTTGGCCTGCCTGAGGTCGGGCGACATGCGCACTTCGGTGACGCTGACCGTGTGGGCGGAAAGGACATGGTCATGCGCTTCCTGCCGCGCGAGGAGCTCGGACAGGATGTGGCGTACGCGCTCACCCACCTTGAGCAGGCGGACGGACTGGTCTTCCGGGGCGGAGTGGCGGGCCATTATTCTTCCATCTTGTCCAATATGCGTTGCAAGGACCGCATGTTGCGCGCCGTGCCGCGACAATCAAGCTTTCGCTCGATGAATGCTGCAGTGAGCTTGCTTGGGCCGACGCCATCGACATAGTCGAGATAGAGGCAGCGGTCGCCCAATACGATCTTCTCCCGCCCGCGTCCCTCATAAGCAGAGAGGAGGACGTTGAACTGGTCCTGATCGGGTTGGCGTTCGAGGAAATGGGTGTGCACGAACTTGTCCTCGCTCTCCCCGCGAAATGGGTTGTCCTCGATCGCCGAGCGCACCTCCTCGGCATTGCGAACAGCGGCGAAAGTGTCGAAGCCGAAGCGATCCTTCACAATATAGGCGAGCATCTCGGCAAGGCCGTCGCTCGGTCGCTCGTCGAATGAAAACAGCACATTGCCGCTGGCAACGACCGTCTCGACATCCTCGATATCCTCACGTTCCAGCGCGTCGCGCAAATCGGTCATCAGCAGGCGATTGCCGCCGACATTCATGCTGGCGAAGAAGGCGACGTAGCAGGTCATGGCTTCCTATTCCCCTCCCGCCTGCGGGAGGGGCAGCGAGACTTGGGCTTGCCCCGCAACTTCTTGTTGCAGCGGGGTGGGCTCTTACGAGCCCATGCCCACCCCCGTCCCCTCCCGCCCACGGGAGGGGAGTCACATCACAACGTCCGTTCGCGTTCCTCGACTTCGAAGACTTCGAGCTGGTCACCCGGCTGGATGTCGTTCGTATCAGCAAGGACCACGCCGCATTCGAGGCCGGCGCGGACTTCGTCCACATCGTCCTTGAAACGGCGCAGGCTGGCGATGGTGGTCGCCGAAACGATGACGTCCTCGCGCGTGAGACGGGCATGAAGGCCCTTGCGGATGACGCCTTCTTCCACCAGCAGGCCGGCGGCCTTGTCGCGCTTGCCCGAACGGAAGACTTCCTTGACCTGGGCACGGCCGACGACGTTCTCGATCCGCTCGGGACCAAGCTCGCCCGCCATCTCCTTCGCGATTTCCTCGGTCAGGTGATAGATGACATCGTAATACATCATCCGCACATTATCGCGCTTCACCAATTCGCGCGCCTTGGCGTTGGGGCGAACGTTGAAACCAATGATCGGGGCCTTGGAAGCCGCCGCCAGCGTCACATCGCTTTCGGTGATTGCACCCACGCCTGCATGCAGCACGCGCACCTTGATCTCGTCGTTGGAGAGATTGTGCAAGGCGGAGTTGATCGCTTCGACCGAACCCTGCACGTCGGCTTTCACCAGAACCGGGAATTCGATCACGTCGCTCTTGTTGAACATGGTGTCGAAATTGGTGGGGGCGAGCGCGGTGCGCTTTTCGGTCGCCTTTTCCTGGCGGTACTGAGCAACTTCGCGGGCGCGCTGTTCGTTCTCGACCACTGATAACATGTCGCCAGCCTGCGGCACGCCGCCAAGACCAAGCACTTCCACCGGCATCGCAGGGCCAGCTTCCTTCACTTGCTTGCCGTGATCGTCGATCAGGGCGCGGACCCGCCCGCTCTCCGTACCGACAACAAAGGTATCGCCGCGCTTCAACGTGCCGCGATTAACGAGCACAGTGGCGACCGGACCGCGGCCCTTGTCGAGCTGTGCTTCCACCACAGTGGCTTCCGCATCGCGGTCCGGATTAGCCTTCAGTTCAAGCAGTTCGGCCTGCAACAGGATCTTCTCGATCAGCTCGTCCAAGCCAGCGCCGGACTTGGCGGAAACTTCCACGTCCTGCACGTCGCCGGACAGAGCTTCCACGATCACTTCATGCTCGAGCAAGCGCTCACGCACCTTTTGCGGATTGGCTTCGGGCTTGTCGCATTTGTTGATCGCCACGATCATCGGCACGCCCGCAGCCTTGGTATGATTGATGGCCTCAACAGTCTGCGGCATGATGCCGTCATCGGCGGCCACAACCAGGATCACGATATCGGTCACATTGGCACCGCGTTGGCGCATCTGCGTAAAGGCTTCGTGGCCCGGCGTATCGAGGAAGGTGATCTTGTCCTTCTTCTTGGTCGTGATCTGGTAGGCACCGATATGCTGGGTGATGCCGCCGGCTTCTCCCTTGGTCACATTGGCTCCGCGCAATGCGTCGAGCAGGCTGGTCTTGCCGTGATCGACATGGCCCATGATGGTGACAACGGGCGGACGCGGCTTGAGTGTTTCTTCCGGATCCTGGTCAACCGAGGTGTCGATATCGACATCGCTCTCGGACACGCGCTTGATGTTGTGCCCGAATTCCTCGACCAGCAATTCCGCGGTATCCTGGTCGATCGTCTGGTTGACGGTGACCATCATGCCCATATTGAACAGCGCTTTCACCAGGTCTGCGCCCTTCTCGGCCATGCGGTTGGCGAGTTCCTGCACTGTAATAGCTTCGGGAACCACGACATCGCGTACTTGCTTCTCACGCGGCTGGCTTGATCCACCACCCTGTGCACGGCGTTCCTTCTCCCGCGCACGCTTGAGCGCGGCAAGGCTGCGCGCACGGCGGCCTTCATCCTCATTGAGTGCGCGGTTGACGGTCAACTTGCCTGATCGGCGCTTGTCGCCACCCCGCTCAGGCGCCTTGGCTGCAGCCTTGCGGTCTGCCTTCTTTTCGGGACGCTTGGGTTCGGGACGAGCAACGGGTGTAAACTTACGCGGTGCCGGGGTCGGCTTGCCACCGGATTCTTCGGAAGCAGGCTCGGCCTGCGTCTCAGCTTCGGCCTCGGCAGCCTGGGCGGCTTCCTCGTCGGCCTTGCGCTGCTTTTCAGCCTCTTCCTCGGCCTTGCGGTTTTCTTCCGCGCGACGCTTCTCATCTTCGGCATCCTTGACGCGCTGCTCTTCGTCCCTGCGACGCGCTTCTTCGGCCAGGCGCAGGCGTTCCTCTTCAGCCTCGCGCTGCAAGCGGGCGACGCGTTCCTGCGGGGTTTCCGCATCGGCTGCCGGCTTCTTTGCCTTGGGCGCTGCCTTAGGTGCAGGCGGAGGCGGGGGCGGAGGCGGTGGCGGCGCAGCCTCTTCAGGCGCAGCGCCAGGCTTGGTCAGCTTGCGGCGACGCTTCACCTCGACCGCAACCTTGTTGGTGCGGCCGTGGCTGAAGGTCTGCTTGACCTCACCCGCATCGACCGAGCGCTTCAGGCCCAGCGGCTTGCGGGTGCGCTTCGGTGTGTCTTCAGTATCGCTCATACGCCTAAACTATTCCTTCAAATTCAATCAGTCGCTGCGGCATCATGCGCAGCGCGTTGCGCCACACCTTCACCGCACTCATCAGCCGTTGAAACGGCCCCAAGAAAGGTCTGCAAACGCTTCAGCGGGACGGATACCCGCTGTGCCGATGATGCATCGGTCAGCGCCAGGTGGACGACATTGTCGCGGCCCAATGCCACAGACAGGGCCCTGCGGTCCAGTGGAAGGAAATCTCCCGCCATTCCACTGCCTTCCGCATCCATGCCAACACGCCACGCCTGGTCGAGCTTGCGCGCACCGTCCTGGCTGGCATCTGTGGCATGATAAAGCGCGGCGACCTTGCCCATCCGCGCTTCGTTGGCGATCCGGTCCGAACCCAAGATAAGGCGTCCGGACCGCATTTCGAGACCCAACCTCTCCAGAAAAGCCCGTGAGAGGGCATTTTCCAGCAGGTCGGGCAAATCATCGGGGATCGAAATCTTCCCATCCTTGAAGCTGCGTGCCAGCGCGGCCTTCAGTTTGCCGCTGGCAATCGCCTCTTCCAGTTCAGCGCGGGAAACACCGATCCACGCACCACGCCCCGGCGCGCGCGCCAACGCATCGGGCAGGACATCGCCGTCGGGAGAGAGCGCAAGACGTAGCAATTCGTCCCGGCAAGCGCTCTTGCCGGTAAGCACGCAGCGCCGCTCGGGGGCATCCTCGCCCCCGGCGCGCTTCGCAGATCTGCTGGAACCTAGTGGCTCATTGCGAGGATTCCGCATCAGCGGCCTCCTCTGCTTGGGCGTCGGCAGCAGGCGCTGCCTCTTCCTCGTCTTCGAACCAATGCGCGCGAGCGGCCATGATGATCTCATTGCCCTGCTCTTCGCTCAGGCCGAATGCACCCAGCACCCCGCCCTTGTCCTGTTCGCGCTGCGGACGACGCAATTGCGGTCCGTCGGCATTGCGACGGCGCGGCGCTTCGCGCTTCTTGGCGATCAACTCGTCGGTAGCGAGATCGGCCAGATCGTCGAGATCCTTGATGCCGGCCTTGCCGAGCACGACCAGCATTTCCTCGGTCAAATGGGGAATCTCGGCCAGATCGTCTTCCACGCCCAGTTCGCGGCGGGCGGTGCGATAAGCTTCTTCCTGACGCTCCAGAGCTTCCTTGGCGCGGTTCTGCAATTCCTCGGCCAGCTCCTCGTCAAAGCCTTCGATGCTGGCGAGTTCAGCCAGCTCGACATAGGCGACCTCTTCCAGCTCGGCGAAGCCTTCGGCCACCAGAAGCTGCGAGAGCGTTTCGTCGACGTCGAGCTCTTCCTCGAACATCTTCGAGCGTTCGGCGAATTCCTTGCTGCGCTTCTCGCTCGCCTCTTCCTCGGTCATGATATCGATCTGGTGACCGGTAAGCTGGCTGGCGAGACGCACGTTCTGCCCGCGACGCCCAATGGCGAGCGACAGTTGGTCATCGGGAACGACCACTTCGATACGGCCCTCATCCTCATCCAGCACAACGCGGCTGACCGTTGCCGGCTGCAGCGCGTTGACCACAAAGGTGGCGGTATCCTCGGACCAGGGAATGATATCGATCTTCTCGCCCTGCAGTTCCTGCACCACCGCCTGCACGCGGCTGCCCTTCATACCAACGCAGGCGCCGACCGGATCGATTGAGCTGTCGTGGCTGATTACGCCGATCTTGGCACGGCTGCCCGGATCGCGGGCGGCGGTCTTGATCTCGATAATGCCGTCGTAAATCTCGGGCACTTCCTGCGCGAAAAGCTTCTTCATGAAATCCGGATGCGCGCGGGAAAGGAATATCTGCGGTCCGCGATTATTGCGTTCCACCTTCATGATCAGCGCGCGAACGCGCTCACCCACTCGGGCGGCCTCGCGCGGAATCTGCTGATCGCGGCGGATCACGCCTTCGGCGCGGCCAAGATTGACGATCACATGGCCGAATTCGACCGACTTGATCACGCCAGTGATGACTTCACCCGCACGATCCTTGAATTCCTCGAACTGACGCTCACGCTCGGCATCGCGAACCTTCTGGAAGATTACCTGCTTGGCGCTCTGGGCGTCGATACGACCAAGATCGACCGGCGGCAGCGGATCGACAATAAAGTCACCGATCGCCGCGCCTTCCTGCAGCTTCTGGGCCTGCTTCAGGTCCACCTGCTTGAAGTAGTCTTCCACTTCCTCGACCACTTCGACCACACGCCACAGGCGCAAATCGCCGGTCTGCGGATCGAGCTTGGCACGGATATCGTTCTCTGCGCCATAACGTGCGCGGGCAGCCTTCTGGATCGCTTCTTCCATCGCCTCGATCACGATCGCCTTGTCGATCATCTTCTCCGAGGCAACCGCATTGGCGATCGCGAGCAACTCTGCCTTATTGGCGGAAATGGGACTGGCCATCAGTCGTCAGCCTTTTCTTCTTCAGTTGATTCTACAATTTCTTCGATTTCGTCAGCACCCTCGATGTCGAGCGGCTGGGTCGCGGCGATCAGTCTGTCCGTCAGAATGAGCTGCGCCGAATGAACCTTTTCGAGCGGGACGGCAAGAGTACCGGCCTTCTTGTCTGCAATGGTTATCACATCGTCTTCAATTCCGACCAGGTCGCCGGAGAGGTTGCGGTGGCCATCGACCTTTTCGGCCAGGGCAATTTTTGCCTCATGACCTGCCCAATTGGCATAATCCTTTGCGCGCGTCAGCGGACGGTCGATGCCAGGGCTGGATACCTCCAGCAGATAGGCCCCTTCGACCAGTTCTTCGCCGCCTTCCTCGATCTCGTCAATCTTAGCCGAGACAGCGCGCGAAAGCGTGGCGCACTGGTCCATGATCATCTGCCCGGTGGCCGGATCCTCCGCCATAATTTGCAAAGTGCGCTCTTCGCCCGAACCCATCATCTTCACGCGCACGAGTTCGAAACCGAGAGCTTCGGCTTCGGCGGCAATAAGGTCATTCAGGCGCGCAAAGTCGGCCATGGAACTCCATCTGGATCACAATGCCGACATGATCATGACAACAGCGGTTAGGAACCGGCCCCTTGCGGCGCCAGCATCCTTTATTGTCACGACAATGTCGGGATGGCGGTCAGATAGGCCCAAGCAAGCCTATTTGCAAGCCCATTGCGTGGAGTACCGTTATTCGGAATCGCTGTTGGTCAACTCGTGCTTCTTGATCGCGTGGCGGAGCTGGTCATAGCTGAGGCCCAGAGCTTTGGCCGTCTGGCGTTGGTTCCAGCGGTGCCGTCCCAGCGCATGGAGAAGGATGGCCTTTTCATGGCCATCAACCGCCGCACGAAGATCCGCCACATGTGAAAAGTCGGTATCGACGGAAGCCGGTGCGGCGACAGCATCTTTCGAGGGAACACGGTGCGCCCGTTCGTCAGGCATGGAAACAGGTTTCCAAGGCGAATCGAACGGGTCGAACACCACATGAGCGATCGGCTGCGACCAGTCATCCCAGCGATAGACCGCGCGTTCCACCACATTGCGCAATTCGCGCACATTGCCCGGCCAAGGATGGTTTTCGAAAGCATCGGCGACATGATCGGCATATCCTGGCCATTCTTCCCAGCCGAGTTCCGCCGCCATTCGACGCCCGAAATAGTCGGCAAGCACAGCAATATCGCCTTCGCGAACCCTCAGGGGTGGCAGGGTGATGACTTCGAAGCTCAATCGATCGAGCAGGTCGGCACGAAAGCGCCCTTCCAGCGCCATCTGCGGCAAATCTTCATTGGTGGCAGCGACGATGCGCACATCAACGCGTGTAGGACGCGACGAGCCGATACGGGTCACCTCGCCATATTCAACCGCCCGCAAAAGCCGCTCCTGCGCGGCCATGGACAGTGTCCCGATTTCATCGAGGAACAGCGTACCCCTGTCCGCTTCTTCAAAACGCCCTTCGCGCGCCTTGGTCGCGCCGGTGAAAGACCCGGCTTCATGACCGAAGAGTTCGGCTTCGATCAGCGTTTCGGGAAGCGCAGCGCAATTCATGATGACCAGCGGCTCCTCCCACCGGTCAGACAAGCGATGGAGGCGCTCGGCAATCAATTCCTTGCCCGTTCCGCGTTCGCCGATCACCAGGACAGGGCGCGCCATGGGCGCGGCACGGCTGGCGCGTTCGACCGCATCGAGAAAGGCCCCGGATTGGCCGATAAACTGGTTTTCGCGCTCCACGCCCAAGATATAGTGAAAATTACCAAGGTTTGGCAATAGCCCCTATACGCGCACCCAATCCTTCTCCTCAAAAATCTGAAATTCAAAGATATTTCTAACTTGGCACGCTATTTGCTTAGTTATTGGGTAACAATGTTTGAGGAGGAACCCATGTTCGATCAGAGCTTTTTTGCCAGCAAGTCCGGCGCTGCCGCGCTGGTAAGCGTTGCGGCCATGATCGCTTTCAACCTCTATGCGCTTTCGCTGCAGAACGGTACTGCCGATCTGGTGCTTGCGGCAGTTCCAATGGTGGAACTGGCGTGAGCCGCGAGAACGAAAACACTTTGACGCCGGTTGGACTGGGCCGGGACACGTCGGACTCCTCGCGGATCGACCGCGAGATAGAACGACTGCGTACAAGCCCTACCCCAACCAGCAATTCGCTTATTGCCGGAGGAGCCTGGATGGGCATTTTTTCGCGTACAAGAGACATCATCGCCGCCAATTTCAACGAGCTGCTGGACCAGGCCGATGACCCCGTAAAGATGATCCGCATGATCATCCTGGAAATGGAGGAAACACTGGTCGAGGTTCGCGCCAGTGCGGCCCGCACCATTGCCGACCAGAAGGAAATGCACCGCGGCATGGTGAAGCTGGAAAA
The DNA here is from genome assembly GCA_913055595.1 of uncultured Altererythrobacter sp. GTDB lineage: Bacteria > Pseudomonadota > Alphaproteobacteria > Sphingomonadales > Sphingomonadaceae > Alteraurantiacibacter. The sequence continues at coordinate 2,894 of CAJXLD010000067.1, read as the reverse complement.
GCTCCAGTCCGACTGGGGTGAAAAGGCACAGCTTGCCCTATCGAAGGGCCGCGAAGACCTGGCCCGCGCGGCACTGATTGAGAAGCGCAAGGCCGGCGACACGGCCGAACAGCTGAAGCAGGAAATCAAGGTGCTCGATGATGCGCTGCGCGCTTACGAACAGGACATCGCCAAGTTGCAGCATCGCCTGCGCGAGGCTCGGAGCCGCCAGAGCCAGATCGCCGCGCGGCTCGAAAGTGCGGAGAACCGTTTCAAGCTACGCAGCCTGATGACAAATGAGCGTGTCGACGATGCGCTGACCCGCTTCGACCAGCTCGAACGCCGTGTCGATCATGCCGAAGGCCGCGCAGAGGCGCTCAATCTGTCCAACAATCCGCCCAGCCTGGCTGACGAGTTCGCCGCGCTGGAAGGATCGGACAAGGTTGATGAGGAACTCGAAGAGATGAAGCGCGCCCTGGGCATGGACGACAAAGAGAAGAAGGAGGATTAATCCGTGGAAGAAATCATTATTTTGCCGGCCATCTTCGTAGGCCTTCCATGGGTGATCCTGCACTACGTCACGAAGTGGAAGACCTCCGCGACCATTACCAATGACGACGAGGTGCTGCTGGAGGAGCTTTACCAGCTCGCCAAGCGCCTCGACGAGAGGATGGATACGGTCGAGCGCCTGGTCGCCGATGACAGCCCGGACTTCAAGCCGGCGCGAATCATGCACGACCAGGAAAAGGACAATCAGAAGCTGCGCGAACTCGATCGCCTGCTAGCCGAGAAGAAGGGAGCCTGAACATGGTTAGCGAACGCACCAAGTTCTATCGCGACAAGCACAATGCCAAGCTTATGGGCGTGTGCTCGGGGCTTGAGGACTATACCGGCATCGATGCAATCTGGTGGCGCATTGGCTTCATCCTGCTGATCGGGACCGGTTTTTCGATCCCGCTCTATCTGCTGCTCGGAATCTTCGCCGGCAAGAAGCCAGAGCATCTCTATGTCGACCAGGACGAACAAAAGTACTGGCAGGGTGTCCGCCAGAGCCCGCAGCGCACCGCCCGCGAAATCCGCGCGCAGTTCCGCGACATCGATCGTCGCCTAGCCAGTGTTGAACACCATTATGTCGCCAGCAACCAGCGCCTTTCCGCAGAGATAGAGCGCCTTCGTTAAGAGACCTCAGAGGGGGGAAGTTTTCATGGGTGAATTCATACCGATCATCGCAATCATCATGGGTTGCACAATCCCGATGGTGGCGATCTGGTCCAAGCACAAGGAAAAGGTCGCTGCGATGGACCGCGGCATCATCCTTGATGACAAGGGAAAGCCGATCGGAGCTGCAAACAGCAACGCGGCAATCGAGACAGAAGTGAAGGAACTGCGCGAGCGCGTGAGAGTGCTCGAGCGCATTGTGACCGACAGCGGCTACAACCTCGCCAATGAGATCGAGGCGCTGCGTGATACACCGCAGATCGAAACCCAGGGCTCCGGCGTGCCGCTGGACTTTGAGCGAGAGAAGGCATGATGGAATTCATCATCACCATCATCGCAATCTGCACGGTCGGCTCGATCATCAATACCTGGATCCGTGCAAAGCACGGATACCCGCTCAAGGATGATCAGGGCGAGAATGAGGATTTTGGTTTTTTCTCCTTGTCGAACAAGGACATTGACAGCTTGAAAGAGCAGAACCGCAGCTTGACCGAAAGGCTGGCCAACACGCAGGACCGTGTCGCTGTTCTGGAGCGCATTGTGACCGATCAGGGCTATCACACAGCGCGCGAGATCGAGGAGTTACGCGACAATGAAAGCGAACGGGACATCCTCTTCGCAGATCGGAGCAAGGCCAAATGAGCAATGAGACGATCTTTCTTTGGCTCATGATCGGTGTTCCCGTGATCCTCGCCATCGTTTTGGGGGCCATGGAAAAGCGCAAGGAAGAGACCAAGATCAAGAAGATCGTCAATGGCCTGCAACAAGACGAGGAACAGAGACTCTCGCAGCTAGTCGAAGACGAGAGGAAGAAAGCAGAATTGAAAGGGGAGGTCGAAAAGATGCGGCAGCGCGTCCAACATCTCGAAAAGATTGCAACAGACAAGGGCGTGATGCTTGCTGATGAAATCGAAGCACTGCGCGACCGGAAGGAGGTCCGCTGATGGACCCGACAGTTGCCATCATCCTCGATTACGTGCCTTTGGTTATCGGCGGCGCCGTGGTCATCTCGCTCGCCGGCGTCTGGGCTTCGGTCCACAATACCAAGCTCAAGATCAAGAACGGCTATCCGCTCGAAGGAATGTGGGGCCAGTCGCTGAAACCCGATGTGTCGAGCGAAGGCATGGAACGCGTAAAGATGCTGACGCAGGAAAACGCGGCGCTCCGCGCAGAAGTGTCGGCGATGAAGGAGCGTGTGGCCAATGTGGAGCGTATAGTCACTGATAGTGGCTTCCAGCTGACCCACCAGATCGATCGCTTGCGCGACAGGGACGAGGTGAACTGATGGATTTCGAATTTGTACTGAGCTTGGGCGCTGCCATTGCCATTGTCGCCATCGTGATGGGAACCATCGGCAGCATTGTGAAACGGGCCATTCGCCTACGGGAGAAGCGGCTGGAGCTGCAAGCCCGGCCGGCACAGCAGCCAAGCGTCACCTCGCTGCTGGCCAAGATCGACCAGATGGAAGACCGCATCCGCGTGTTGGAAAGCATCGCGAGCGATAGCGGAACCAGGCTGGCGCATGAAATCGAAGCGCTGCGTTTGACCGCAAACGCTTCGCAAAAGGGGAAGGAGGAAGTGGAGTGAGTTTCTGGACTGCCATTGTTATTATCGTGGGGATCATGGTGCTCGGAGCAGTCATGCGCAGCCGTCACAATGCCCTCAACGGCTATGCCACTGACCAGCATGGCAATCCG
>CAJXLD010000066.1 GCA_913055595.1 uncultured Altererythrobacter sp. | reverse complement strand
GCACCGTACGAATCCAGCCGCTATCGGCTTCCCAGCCGAACTTCTGGCGTATGCGACGGACATAGACATCAACAACATTTGTCAGCGGATCGGAATCATAACCCCAAACCTTGTTCAGAATACGCGTCCGGCTGAATACCTTGCCAGGCGCTGAAAGGAACAGCTCCAGCAGCTGGTATTCCTTGCTTGTCAGTTCCACCAGCTCATCGTTCTGGAAGACGCGCATTGCATCATATTCGATCCGCAGATTGCCAATCTCCAATACAGATGGCGGGTTCTCGAACCGCTTCTGCGCCCTGCGGCACAAGGCCTCGAGCCGTGCAAGGAGTTCCTCAAAATCAAAGGGCTTTGTCAGATAATCATCCGCCCCGCCACGCAATGCCTCGACCTTGTCATCGGTCTGGTCCAGCGCCGTCAGCATCAGGATCGGCGTGGCGACCTGGGCGCTACGCAGCTGCCGACACACATCCTTGCCATTCAGTCCCGGCAACATGACATCCAGGATCAGGACATCGAACTGCCCCATTTGTGCACGGGCCAGCCCTTCTGTTCCGGACTTTGCCGAACTGACCGAATAACCTTCAGCTGTCAGACCTTTTTCAACGAAGCGACTGACGCGGCTGTCATCTTCGACAAGCAGCAAGTCCATCAGGCGACCTCCCTGTCAATATCCGCACAGGGGAAGCTGATGCTTGCGCAAGTCCCTCCTGCTGCACTTGGACTCAGCGTGGCAAGACCGCCATGCGCAGCAGCCAATGCGCTAACGAGACTAAGGCCCAGTCCGCTTCCCTCCGCATCGGTCTCACCACGGCGGAAGCGATCGAACAACTGGTCTGCCTGACTGAAATCCACGCCAGGTCCGTTGTCGCTCACACTGATCCATGCAAATCCATCTTCTCGTGCGACTTCAATGTCGATCGCCACACCCGGCTGGCAATGTACGAGTGCGTTTTCGGTCAAGGCCAGCAAAGCACGTTGCACGCGGTCGGCATCGACGTTGGCCCAAACATCGCCGCCGTCGGCAAGGCTTATCCTGCCGCCCGACTCTTCTGCCAGCTTTTCGAAATCTGCCGCAACGCCGCCAGCAATTTCGCGCAGGTTGAGAACCTGACGCTCAAGCCGCAATCCACCTGCTTCCGCCCTTGCAATCAGGAATAGGTCGTTGACCATGCGCCTTAGCAGATCGGTTTGCGCCAGAATTCGGTCGAATGTGCCCTGGAGCTCCACGTCTCCCTCACAACTGGAACGCATGGCGACCTGGGCTTCCCCGCGGATTACGGTGAGGGGAGTACGCAATTCGTGGCTGATATCGGCCAGGAACGCACGACGCCGCTTATCACTGGCCGCCAGCTTGGCATTCGCCTCTTCCAGCTCTGCTGTTCGTTCGGATACGGCAAGTTCCAGCCCTTGCTTGGCCTGCATCAGGCCACGCTGCTTGTCGGCGATGTCTCCCGCCATTGCATCGAAAGCTCCGGCGAGCTGCGCCAGCTCATCGCGACCGCCAAGCTCGATACGGTGGTCAAGCTCACCACGACGAACAGCTTCTGCGCCTTGCTCAAGCTTCTGCAAGGCCGGGCGCATGCGCGCGTGCAACAGGAACTGCATGAGTCCGGCCAAAGCGATTGCCGCGGCCAGTCCAATGGTCGCGCCCAAGACCGACCTTTCGATCAAACGTTCCGATGCCCAACTGACCGCCGCCAAATTTGCATCGCTCCGCCGGATTTCTGCATTCAGCGTATCTCTCAAGGCAAGTATGGGAAGGGTGAATTCTTGAACCGCTTGCATTGCGGCCTGAGAGCCTTGTTCATTCCATACTGCATCCACCGCCTGCACGAAGACCGCTGCGTCGCGATAGTGATCCACCACGGTTTGGCCCTGTGCGACAATCCGCTCCTGAATATCTTCTTCCTGCTCTGTGCGGGCAGGCAAACGTTCTGCCTGGTTCAACAGGTTGAGCAGGCGCACACGCTGCTGCAGAAGATTCTTATCGGAATCCTCGCTGGGTTCACGAACGGCCTGGTAACTTGCCGCCTGATAACCCCGCGCGGCATCCTGCAATTGCGTGTAGATTCGCACACGCTCCTGCGCTTGCCGTCCTTCTTCAAGCACGCCTGCCGTGTTCCAGGCAGTAAGCAGCAACATGACGGTAATAGCGATTGTGATGCCCAGAATGGCCAGCGCTGCAAAGCTCAACTGATTGCGCATGCTGGCCTGCGGCATCCGCAGCCCACCCAACATTTTCCCCCTCCTGGATCCTTCTGCATTGCATGCAGAATCGATCCTCTTTTGCCCCTGAAAGCCACTATGCCACGAGCGGCGCCGTAGTGAAGCCGAAAATTACATTTTGTAATGAAATGTTAATGTGGCTGGAAACGACCATTCACTTTCCGTCCACTCAGAAGCCATCTCAAATCAATAAGATCGATTCTTCCAGTGATGTCACAAATCTGGGAGGGGAAGTCGACATCGCCGCGACGTGTTGGGTCGTGGCATGGGTGCTCCCCGCCTTCTCCTCCCAGTGTGTCTCGTAAGCGCGATGCTGTCACCGCTGCACTCATGCGGTGGGCATTCAATGGGGGGAATGGATGCGAGGGCCATTTTGGTGCCTTACGGGCTTGGCTTCTGCTTTTCTGGCATTGTCCGGATGTGCAGACGGCGGAGGCATGGCTTCAGCCACAAACGGGCCGTGCGATCGCGCTTGCCTGCTCACCCTGGCGGACAACTACCTTGCAGCACTTGGTGCCGGCAATGTCGCAAACGCCCCGTTGGCGGGCAATGTCGCCTTTGTCGAAAATCTTCGCCCCACCGCCCCCGGCGAGGGTTTGTGGGACAAAATAACCGGCAGCCCGACGGCTTACGCCATCTCCGTTCCGGACGTCGATCTCCAGCAAGTCGGTTGGCTTGGTGCGATCCCGACAGAAGACGGCCCTGTTCTTCTGGCTCTTCGGCTCAAGGTTGACGGACACGAGATCGCCGAAATCGAACATCTCTATACTGCTCCGGCTCAAAACCGGGCGGACAATCTCACGGCCATTCGCCCTGGCTTCTCTACCACGATTTCCGAGGCAGACCGTCTCGATCACAGCCAGCTGCTGGAAATTGGTGCAGCCTATTACGAAGCGCTGGACAGCAATGACGGCACACTCGCCGCCTTCGCCCCCGATTGCCAGCGCAAGGAAAACGGTGTGATCACCGCAGGCGAAGGCGCCATGCCTCCGCCCAATTCCGAGCCCGGCCAGCCGCGCACAGCGCCTGATTGCAAGGGTCAGATCAACAGCCAGGTCTTCACCTATATCGAGCGGATCGAGAATCGCAGGATGATCGCCGCGGATCCCGAAACCGGCTTGGCCATGGGCTTTTCACAGTTCCGTCATTCGATGGAAAACCTGCCCTACGACGTCATTCTTTCCGATGGTTCGATCACCGAACGCAATCGGCAAAACATGCCCTACGACCCGTTCGACATGGCCGCGGCGCATGTCTTCAAGATCGGACCGGAAGGCCAAATTCATGAAATCGAGGCGGTGGGCGTCGCAGCCCCCTTCAACTCCCCGAGTGGCTGGGAATCAACGGGTTCGCGCTCGTGAATTGCCTGTCACCCGGAGTGTTTGGTCCCAGTGGGGGAACAGTCCGTCGTCGAGATGAGGAAAGCATCAGCTCAATTCATTCGTTGGGAGAAAGTCATGAGGAATAGTTCAAGAATACGGTCGGTGGGTCGCTTCAACGCGGCGTTACTGACAACAGCAGGCCTGGCGGCCATGGCGCTGTCCGCGCCAGTCGCTGCACAGGAAAGTGATGAGGAGCAGGCCGAAGAACGCGACAACACGATCCTGGTCACAGGTTCGCGCATTCAACGCCGCGACTTCGTGGCTACCAGCCCGATTGTCACGGTCGATGCCGCGTTGATCGAGGACAGCTCGAATATCAACCTGGAAGCCAACCTCAACAAGTTGCCGCAGTTTGCCCCGGCGATCACACAGTTCCTGCCGGCAAACGGTCGCGGTGATATCCAGGCTAATGCCAACAACACGTTGGGCGCCACTACGGTTTCGCTTCGTCAGCTGGGCTCGAACCGTAACCTGGTGCTGATCAACGGCCGTCGTCCGACGCCGATCAACGGCACGGGCGTGGTCGACATCAACTCGATCCCCTCTGCCGCGATTGACCGCGTCGAAGTGATTTCGGGCGGTGCATCCTCCACTTACGGTGCCGACGCCGTGGGCGGTGTGGTGAACTTCATCCTCAAGAAGGATTTCACCGGCCTCAATGTCGATGCCCAATACGGCATCTCGCAGGAAGGCGATGGTGAGGAATTCCGTGTCTCGACCCTGTTCGGCGCTGCGCTCGACAGCGGCCGCGGCAATGTCATGATGGGCATGGAATATTACGATCGTAAATCGGTCCGCATTTTCGATCGCGATGCCTATTACGATCTTTATACCGATCCGCAGCATCCGGGTAACACGATCTTCTCCTTCGAGCAGGATTATGTGAGCTTCGGTGCACCTGGTGACCGTCCCGATCAGGATGACATGAATGCCTTGTTCTGGGGCAAGGGCGCGCCCAATACGGTCGATATCCCGACAAACCAGAACCTTTACATCAACTCTGATGGCAGCCTGTTCCTGAATGGCTCCACCGGTAGCGATGCAACTTATACTCCCTTCGGCGGCGTTGGTTACACCGGCACGGTCGACGGTCTTAACCGCAAGCTCGCCGGCAACGGCCTGTTGCGTGACAACTATGTCGACCAGTTCCTGTCCACACCGACGGAGCGTTATTCGTTCTTTGCTACGGCGGATTACGAGTTGAATGACTGGATTTCGGCATTCGGCCAGGCAACCTTTGCCAAGACCCGTGTGTTCACGCGTAACCTGGTTCCGCCGGCCATCGGCAGCTGGGGCGTGATCATCCCGCATGGCGACGACATCTATGAAGGCAACTCGCTGCTCGGCATTCCGTCATCGCTGAATGGTGACGGTACGACCAATGCCAACTATCTGGCTGGCGGCCAATACGGTCTCGATTGCCCTGACATGGGCGGTTGTACCAATTCCATGGTCTTCCCGACTCCGGCCGAATTGACCGGATTGCTGGATGGCCGCGCCACACCGAATGCGCCGTTCCGGATCAACAAGTATCTGACCCAGGTCGGCCGTCGCTACACTGACAACCAGAACGTCAGCTTCCAGGTCATGGCCGGCTTCAACGGCGAAGTTCCGGATACGGACATCACCTGGGAAGTATTTGGCTCTCACGGTGAAACTGTCGCCAAGACCGATCAGTACAACTTCGCTTCAGTGCAGCGTTGGCGTCTGCTATTGGCGTCGCCCAACTATGGTACGGGCTTCAGCTACAAGGCCAATTCCGAAGCACCTGGTGGCGGTTTCCAGGGTGCAACCGGCACCTGCACAAGCGGCGTGAACCCGTTCACCACGCCGGTCTGGACCGACGATTGTGCCGATGCCGTTCGCCTCGACCTGCAGAATGAAAACCGCGTCAAACAGGACATGGTCGAGTTCAACTCGCAGGGTGGACTGTTCGACCTGCCATATGGACAGCTGCGCTTCGCACTGGGTGCGGCCTATCGCAAGAACTCGCTGAACTTCAAGACAGACAGCGCATCGACCGAAGGCACCGCTTGGTATGAATCGGTCAACGGCATCTATCCGCAGGGCAACACCAGCGGTTCGACCAACGTCAAGGAAGTCTATGGCGAGTTGCTGATCCCCGTTCTGTCCGACCTTCCCTTTGTGGAAGAGCTTAACCTTGAATTGGGTTATCGCCTTTCGGACTACAACACCGTTGGTTCGGTCTCGACCTACAAGATCAATGGTGATTGGGCTCCGGTCTACTGGCTGCGATTCCGCGGCGGTTACCAGAAGGCCAGCCGTGCGCCGAACCTGGGTGAGCTTTACACCTCCGCGACTTCGACGCTCGATATCGCCTTCGACGGGGACCCCTGCTCGCGCGCAAACCCGGCTGCTCCGGCTGGCATCGGCAACTACTCTGCCAATCCGAACGAAAACCCGGATGCCGCCCAGGTGGAAGCTCTATGCCGCCAGATCATGGGACCTGAAGGTGCGGACCAATATTATCGCCCTGGACGCAGCTACAATAACGGTGCCTTCACCTTCAGCTTCCCGCAGTTGGTGGGCAACCCCTTGCTTAGGGAAGAGACGGCCAAGACCTACACCATCGGTGGTGTGCTGACTTCACCGTCGTCCGACCCGCTGCTCAACCGTCTGAGCGTCGCAGTCGACTACTACAATGTCAGCCTGACTGATGGTATTTCCGCCAGCGGTGTTGCCGCGACCTATCGTCGCTGCTTCGCCGGTGTCTACAACCCAACCTATGAACTCAACGAGTTCTGTGCGCTGATCCAGCGTGTTCCGGCCTCGGGTGAAGTGGGCACGATCGGCGTGACTTATGCCAATGGTGGCCGTGTCGAAACCGACGGTATCGACTGGCAGGTGAACTGGGGTGTGGACCTCGAAGATGCCGGCATCGGTCTGCCGGGTATGTTCTCCACCAGCGTGCAGGGTACCTACCTGCTGCACTTCAAAACCACCACCGATGACGGCATTTTGCCTCTGCAGGATTATGCCGGCACGCTCGGCGGTGGCGAAGTGGGGACCAATGCCGGTTCCTATCGCTGGAAGCTGTTCACCACCTTCACCTATGCGCTGGATCCGTTCTCGCTGAGCCTGCAATGGCAGCACAAGCCTTCGGTCAAATCTGCAGCTTTTGCGGCTGGTGACGAGACCATCACGGGCGCTGCCTCCTACGACTTGTTCAACCTGAGCGGGTCGGTACAGGCGACGGACGATATTCGCGTCCGTTTCGGTATCGACAACCTGTTCAACAAGCGGCCTCCACTGTCTGGTGTTAACACCGCCGCAAGGGATGATCAGCTTGCCGGTGGTACCTATGAATCGTCTCAGTATGACGTACTGGGTCGTCGATTCTACATCGGTGCCTCCTTCGAGTTCTGATCCACTCAGACTTGCAACCACCAAGGGGGGAAGGCACCTTGCCTTTCCCCCATTTTTTCGAGGGATTTCGAAATGCTTCGCATCCAACTTCTTGCCGCCGGTCTGATGACCTGCATGGCCATCTCCACACCGCTGGCAGCGCAGGACAGTTCCGATGCGCTGGAACAGGCGATCATCCAGTGTTCCGAAATCGCCAATATCAATGACCGCGTCGCCTGTTACGATAGCGCCGCATCCCGCGCCCGCGCTGCGGTTGCAGAGGCCGAAGTTCGCGAGGAGCAGCAGTCAGAACAGCAGGCGATTATTGCACGCGAGGAATTTGGCGGGGAAACCCTTCCTCGCGAAGTAAGCCCGCAGGCGCAGCGACGTGAGGAAGAGCTGCAGGCCATTACCGCAACGGTAACCCGCAGTCGCCAGACCCAACCCGGATACTATGCCATCAGCCTGGACGATGGCACGGAGTGGGTTTTCACAGAAAGTGTCGGGTCACGTTTCTTCCCGCCCAGGAATGGCGCGGAGGTGACGGTCGAACGTGGCGCCTTGGGAAGTTATCGGATGCTCATTCCCCGCCAGGCGCCCGTACGGGTGAGGCGTGTGCGCTAGGTAGCGCAGATCGACGCATACATTCTTGGTGGTTGGTGCCGGCCACCGGAAATCCAGCGTGACAGGCCAAGGTCCGGCTCGGCCTTAGCTCGTGAGCCGGTGATCTTCGGCCATTTCGAGGTAATGCGCGCATTGCTCCGCCATGCCTGCCTTCTCCTCCTCGCGCAGCAGGCGCGCGAGGCGTGCGGGGCGTCCGGTCCACAGTTCGCCCGGAGGCATTGTCTTACCTGGCGGCAAGAGCGCACCGGCAGCGAGCATAGCCTGCTCTCCCACGCTTGCCCCATCCATGACGATGGACCCCATGCCCACGAAGCCGCCATCGGCAATTGTACAACCGTGCAGAAGCGCCATGTGGCCGATCAGGGCATCGGCACCAATCCTGGTGGGAAGTACAGTCCCCTGCTGCCCTTTGCGCGGACCTTCGACGTGGATGACGGTTCCATCCTGCACATTGCTGCGAGCGCCGATAACGATGGGAGCGAGGTCCCCACGCAACACGCAATTGTACCAGACACTGGCACCTTCAAAGATTGTGACGTCACCAATGATCTTTGCGCCTGGCGCGACAAAGGCCGTTTCATGAATATTGGGAGCCTTGCCGTTCAGGGCTCGGATATGTGCGCCTTGGTGCCTTTCCATACGTTCTCAGTGCCGCTGAAGACCTCCCTTTCCAAGCTGGCCGCGGGCAATTGCCGTTCCAGAAGTTAGTGAGAGCCGCTGCGGTCAAGTCAGTTGTGGCACATCGGCTGGTAACTTGCAGCGAGGCACTGGATAAGGTGGCGAACCCGCAGCAGACCATGGCATGCGGTAACGAGTGGCAAGGGAGGCACGGATTGACTGGGCGATCGAAGCTGGACTTGTATCAGGTCCGCTGCGTAAGGATTGGAGCGGGCATCATTCCGCAATGCGCGCAGGATTGCACTGATAGTGGAGCCGCGCGCGTCCTGGTCGTAACTTCCGCACCCATCGCGAAGCTGGCCGATGGATTGTGCGAGGCCCTGCGCACTCAGAATATCGAACCGCATGTCTGGCTGGGCCCCGATGGCGAGCCGACGCGCAAGGATGTATCGGATGCCATCGCCATGGCCATTGAGGTGTCAGCCGATTTCGTGATTGGCATCGGCGGAGGGAGCGCAATCGATGTCGCCAAGCTGGTGGCAACGCTTGCCGGCTCTTCCCAGGCATTTGATGAGATAGTCGGAATCGACCAGCTGGCAGGCCGAAATCTGCCGCTAGCCTGCATCCCTACCACCGCAGGCACCGGCAGCGAAGTGACCCCTATTTCGGTCATCGAGGATGACGAGGCACAGCTCAAGAAAGGCGTGGTGAGCCAGTATCTCGTGCCCGATTTCGCCTATCTCGACGCCAGCCTGACCGTATCCATGCCGCGCAAGGTAACCGCCTCGACCGGTATCGACGCGCTCACCCATTGTATCGAGGCCTATGCCAACAAGTTCGCTCATCCGGTGGTCGACAGTTGGGCGCTAGAAGGCATTCGCCTGATCGCTGCCAACCTTGAACGGGCATGCGATGAACCCGGCGATCTCGCCGCACGTGAAGCCATGTTGCTGGCGAGCCATCTGGGCGGTATGTGCCTGGGGCCTGTCAATACAGCTGCCGTGCACGCCCTTGCCTATCCGCTGGGTGGCGAGTTCCATGTGCCGCACGGCGTCGCCAATTCGCTCCTGCTTCCGCATGTCATTCGCTTCAATGCCGAGACCGCTCCGCAACGCTACGCGACGGTCGCCCATGCGCTGGGTTGCCCGTCGACAGGTGACGACCACGCCGATGCACAGGCCGGAATCGCCGAGATCGAGCGCATCTCGGCGGCAGTCGGCATTGATCGCCGTCTGAGCGATGTGGGCATCAGCTCCAATGCCCTGCCCGGCATGGCAGCGGCGGCCATTACGGTGCAACGCCTGCTGCAGAACAATCCGCGCGAAGTGACCGAAATGGACGCGCTGAAGATATATGAGGCCGCTTTATGACAAGTGAGAAGCCAGACAGCAGCCTGTTCGGCTGGTATCGCGAAGCGAACGGCAAGACACGGCGCGTCTTCTGGACCGTGTTCGGCGGCTGGGTGATGGATGCTGCAGATGCGCAGGTCTATCAATATCTCATTCCGCTGCTGATCACCTCGCTCGGCATTACGCTGACAGAGGCGGGCTCAATCGCCAGTGCCAGCTATTTTGCGGCGGCCATCGGCGGGTGGCTGGGCGGATGGTTGTGCGACCGCTTCGGGCGTGCACGTATCCTGATCGTCACCATCCTGTGGTTTTCCGTCTTCTCCTTCCTTTCTGGCTTTGCGCAGACCTATGAGCAGATGCTGGTGATCCGTGTGCTGCACGGCATCGGCTTCGGCGCCGAATGGGCCGTTGGCGCGGTTCTGCTGGGGGAGATGATCAATCCCAAACACCGTGGCAAGTCGCTGGGCGCGGTCCAGTCAGGCGCTCCCATCGGCTCGGGCATTGCGGCCCTGCTGGCAGGGCCTGTGGCGGCAAGTTTCGATCCTGATATCGGCTGGCGCGTCGCCTTCTGGGTAGGTCTGGCCCCCGCCCTGCTGATCTTCTTCATTCGCCGCGGATCGGACGATGCGGATATCTACAAGCAGGCCAAAGCCAAGCAGCAAGCAGAAAACCGCAGAACGGGCCTCGGCGCGATTTTCACGCCCAAGGTGCTGTGGATCACTCTGCTCGCCTCCATGCTCTCGCTGGGCGTACAGGGCGCAGCCTATTCGGTTGCCAACTACCTCACCTCCTTCATGACCGCAGAGCGCGGGCTGGCGCAATCGACGGCAGGCTATCTGGTACTGATCAACAGCATCGGTGGGTTCTTTGGCTGCATTACCAACAGTTACATTAGTGACCTTGCCGGACGAAGGACCGTTTTCCGCATCTTCGGCCTGGGCTTCCTGGTAATGGCCTCGGTCTATCTGTTTGGTCCATGGGGCGGGAACCTGTGGTTCCTTGTGCCCATCGGCATGATCTACGGTTTCTTCCAGTTCGGAATGTATGCCAGCTTCGGCCCCTATTTCACCGAGCTCTTCCCCACTGAAATGCGCGGGTCCGGGCAAGCTTTTGCATATAATTCGGGACGGGCCGGTGCTGCCGCATTCATCTTGGGCGTGCCGCTGGTAGCCACCGTCATGCCGCTGAGTGCTGCGATGGCGACGCTGGGAATCGTCGGCATAGCCTGTGCGCTTATTCCGACGCTGCTCTTGCCTGAAACCGCGGGACGCGCTTTGCTGTCTGTCGAGGATCTGAACGAGAAGGACGCTTCGGCATGAGCAATGGCAAGATCATGGTCGTGATCGGCGGCAGCCGCGGTATTGGCGCGGCGACCGCGAAATTGGCGGCCAAGCGCGGCTATTGCGTCGTGCTGACCTATGCAAGCGGAGCCGACGCCGCACAGGAAGTGATCGGCGAGATCGAAGCGGCCGGCGGCAAGGCCAAGGCGGTGCACTGCGATGTCGCCAGCGAAGCCGAAATCATTGCCCTGTTCGATGAGGCCACCACGCTGGGAGCGCTTGATGCCGTTGTCTATTCGAGCGGGATCACCGGTGGCGAATCCAAGCTGGTCGATGCTTCTACCGAAGCCCTGCGCGC
>CAJXLD010000065.1 GCA_913055595.1 uncultured Altererythrobacter sp. | reverse complement strand
CGGACTGTACCGGCCACCAGAAGCAGGCCGGTCACGAAGAGAAGATGGTCGAGCCCGCCCAGAATGTGCTCGACGCCGAGGCGGAAATAGTCGCGCGCCACTTTCAGCGTGCTCGGACGTTCGGGAATGGTCCAGCGGCTCTCACTGGGCGGCAACAATGCCGAGAGCGGCGGCGCATCGATTTGCTCGAGCCGGAACAGGGTTGAGAGCGAGGGATTGTAGATCGGATATGTGAGGCCGAAGCGCAGACCTTGCGCACCCTCGGGGCAGTGGAACACGGTCTGGGTCTCGGCATCGCCTGCTTCAGTATCGCCGAGGTTTACAGGTGAACATTGCGGTGGAGCGACCGCGCGGGGCCTGTTGTCGAAAGCGACGCTGTCCGGTGCACGCACGCGAATGGCGAAGCGGTCATTGGGCAATTCGCGGATCAGGACGGTGGCCGGGCGGGCGTCGTGCGCGCTTGCCGGGGCGGAGATGATGACCGCCAACAGGCACATCATCGCAAGTGAAAAAGGGGATCTCACCCCTCGTTCCCGGCACTGGATCGATCCGGCTCGGGGACACCGGGGCCATAGCGGACATCATACTGGTCTACGAGTTCGTCGAGCAGCACCTCGCGCGTATTGGTCCGGCGCTGATCCAGCACGGCTGCAAGAACTTGAGCGCGGACTTCCTCGAATTCGGGCTTGCGCGCATCCTGCTGGGCCGTCAACATCACCAGATGCGCGCCGAATTGCGACATTATCGGCCCCTGCCAAGTGTCGCCCGGCTGCAATTGAGTCAGTGTGGTGGCAAATTCGGGGCCGAAGATATCGGCGATCGGACGCAGGTTCTGGCGGACGAAATTGCGCTGATAGGGGAAGCGGTCGCCATAGGCGGGTGCGTCATTGAATTCTGCGCTATCGGCGCGCATGCGGGCCAGCAGGGATCTCGCTTCCGCTTCCGGTCCGCCTTGGCGGTCAATCTCCGCATCGGCAAAAACGTGGGTGAAGGTATATTCGGCGGGTATGCCAAAATCCGCCCGGTGCTCCTCGTAATAACGGCGCAAATTTTCTTCGGAAGGAGGATCGGGATCGAGGTCTGTATCCGCGACCAGATATTCGACCTTTTGTATCAACCGGCGCTTTATGACGTAGTCGTTCCGGTCCAGCCCCAAGGCGCGGGCTTCGCGCGCCATCGCCTCTTCGCGTACATAGTTGCGCGCCAACTCGGCCTGCTGCTCCTCCGACAAGGCGTCGAATTGCGTGTTGAAATATTCGGGTTCGAAAGCTGCCGAGCGGTATTGCAGGAACTCCACCAGCGTCTCGCGGTCGACGTTGATCACCCGCGACTGCGTATCGCGTGCATCATCGACGCTCACCACATCATAGATGGCGAAGAGTGCTACGCCGAGCAGGACAAAATGAATGAGCGGCTCACGCAAGAGCCGACGCAGCACTTCCATCAGCTAGCCGGAGTGTACCAGATGGGCGAGGAATAGGCGCGTTCCTGGATGGTCGCTGGCTGGCCCGTTTCTTCCACATCGATACCAAGAGCTATGGCATCAAACAGCGAGTGGCGCGGTGTAGGAATCTCCAGCACGCGGACGTAATAGAACGCCGCCTGGTCTGCCTCGAAATCGGGATCGGTCCACACGGTTGCCAGTTGAACGGCACCAATGTCATTGGTGTAAAGCCCGGTTTCGATGTCGACAGTATTCCCCACAGCGGGCAGCTTGCCATCGGCGCCAATCCTGCGGTCACCCGACCATGCCACGTCGTAGACGTGCTCATGTGCTTCGCCTTCTTCATCGACCCAGCCCTTGACCACCTGCACGCGGTCAAGATTGCCGCTGAGC
Source organism: uncultured Altererythrobacter sp. (assembly GCA_913055595.1). Classification (GTDB taxonomy): domain Bacteria; phylum Pseudomonadota; class Alphaproteobacteria; order Sphingomonadales; family Sphingomonadaceae; genus Alteraurantiacibacter. Next base: position 9,371 of record CAJXLD010000065.1, on the reverse strand, counting down.
GGGTCCTTGGCAGCATGGATCAGCAGGCTCGGCGCCTGTCCCGCGGGCGCGGCCGTCAGGTCTCCACCCATGGGGATGCCGCGCGAATAGCCTTGCGCAGCAATATCCCGCGCGCCGGCATCGGCAGCGGTGAAATTGAACCCGCCGAACATGCGCAAGGCAATTCGCGGTCCGGTGGTTGCGTAGACTTCTTTCCGGCGCAGGGAAGCAAAGATACCCCCCCGGGTGTTTTCCTCTGCCCAGGCAGCCACGCGACCAGAAGCGCCCATTTCCCACGCCGGAAAGATGACAGGCCGTTCCCCGATGATGTGCTCGCTAAGCGGGATGTCGGAGACAAGCTTGCCGTAAAAATCACTCTCTTGGACCGATGTCAGGCCCGTGTGGCTGTCGGTGGATCCGATCATGCCGAAATTATACGGGTTGAAGCCCGTGCGCTGTTGAATCTGCAGGCCGCGCTGGAGCGCGGAGCGGGCATAGTCGCCTTCGTCTGCAGGTGTCGGCGTACCGATCAGCAATTTGCGCCGGATCTCGAAATCCGCGAATTCGTCGTTGGGGGCAATCTCTGGATGGACTTCGGACGTGCCCTTGGCCTGGGTCACCTCCACCAGCGGTTCCCACAACTGCCTGGTGCGCGCATAGGCAGCGGAAATCGGTTCCCCGTCGCTGTCGGTCATCTGGAACATCAAACCGCCCGAAATGTTCGAATTATGCGGGATGGCGATGAAGTCGATCCCGGTACGGTCGCGGGTAGCCGAAAGCCATGACCACAGATCTTCGGGGCGCTGGCTGTCCTGGCTGGAATAGGGAATAAAGCTTGCCGCGCCTTCTGCATCGGTATTGGCAACCACGATGCGGTGCAAATTCTTGCCACCTTGTACGACAGAGGACCATTCCCAGCCGAACATGGTGGTGAATGTGCCGGGCACATAATTGCGTTCCGCAGCCTCGATCTCCACCGCCCAAGCCGTGCTGCGCACGCGGTCGGAATAGATCTGGCTCATCATTTCCTGCAACTCGGGGGCGGGAGGGCCAGCCATGCCTGCAGTGGTCACGCTCATCGCCCCGCCACGGCCGGGGTTCTGTATATGCGCGGCCAGTGCCCTTCGACCCCAGGGTGTCGATGTCAGCACTTCGTCCGCGCGGTTGAGCAGGGTGAAGATGCCCATCATTTCGGCATGGTCTGTCACCGCCATGAAATCGAGCGGACGACGGATCTGGATCTTGCGGTCCAATCCCGGCTGTTCGATCGGGATACCGCGCGCATAGCGATAGGCCATGTCGGGCGTGACCATGGTGTTGTCGGTAATATAGGCGTCGAGCGAATGGTTCGAATGGAGGTGCAACTCACCCCAGAACAGCTCGGTTTCCGAGGAGGCTCCTTGGGCGTCAAGGCCGGAAATCGGGGCTAGCGCCAGTGCGGCGATACCCGCGCCAGCCATCAGCGCCGCACCCAATTTCGATCCGTTTGCAGTCTTGCGATCCGTGCTCATCGAAACCGCCTCTCCCCCTTTGCGCCCTACGAAAATACCGGACGTCGTGATCGCGAAATTACCTGCCCCTTGCCAGCCAAGCAACACAAGCAGGGCTTATAGTTGCAATAAGGCAAAGCCTATATCTATAAAAGGAACGGCTCATATGCGGAGGTCAGGTGGGAGTTTCGACCAGTGTCTTCCGCAAGGCATCTTCAATGAACTGCACTGCGTCGCTCGGTTCGGAGCCCAAGGCAAGGACGCGAGTAAGCGGAGGGAGAGAGGAATTCAGAACCGTCAGCGTGCCATCTGACAGTTCTCTCTCCACACTTTCGCGCATTAGATAGGCAATACCCAAACCCTCACTGGCGATGCGCTGGACCATTTCGCCATTGTTGAGAAATCGAGGGGGGCGGACAAATGTCAGATCCGCCTCATTCAGGGAGTTCCTGATCCAGCGCGAAGCCCTCGGGCTTTCGCTGAACGGGACCAACAGGTCCTGCTCCTCCATCAAGAGATCCCCTGTCCCAATACTATCTGCCAAATCGGGTGCTGCGATAAGGCCGACGGGCACATCGCAGACCTTGAATTCGCCTGACAGGGCAGGACCGGTCGTGAAAACAGTCGCCACAACAATATCGAGTTCGCCCTCGTTAAGCAGCCCCAGCGCATCTTCGTAACTTCGCATGGGCTGAAATTGAATGTCCACCTGGGGATGATCGCGATAAATATCGCTGACCAGCGGATTGAAATATCTGTCGCGCAGATGCGGTCCGATAGCGATACGGATCGTTTCTCGCTGCGTGCCGGTGGCGATATTTCTCAGCAGCCGATCATTGGCTTCGAGGATGGTCTCAGCCTCGCGCAGGACGGCCATACCACGCGGCGTTAGTACTGGCGTTGTACCCCTGCGACGTTGAAACAGCTGGTCGTGCAGGCGCGATTCCAGTGTGCTGATCTGATCGCTCACCGCCGGTTGAGAAATTCCCAGACTGTCCGCCGCCTTAACAAAGCTGCCGAGCTTTGCTGCACAGACGAATGTCCTCAATTGGCCAAGGGTGATGTCGTCACTCACAAGCGGGCGATCTCCAGATCGTGGCGGTGGCAGCAGCGTCGGCAAGCCGCCGATATGGGAGAAGGCAGAAATCTTGACCCACTTGTCAACCGTTCACGTCAGTTTACTCCGTGGCGTAGGTCCATTGCGACAGTCGATCTCAGTCGATCGAAAGGATGCTTCGCGCGATATGGCGCACCCCGCCAGCAGCCTGGACTGGTTCATCCTTGCTGTTGAAATTGCACGATGTGCCCACTGTATTGTCGTCGACATGCACTCGCCTCGTCTGCAGGGCTTTCACAGCGGGATCAGGCGGACCTGTTCTGGTATACGGCGGAACGAATTCATGTCCCAGGCGGCAGGGGAAGCTAGGCCGGTTGCAGTTCGCGGCTTTTCTGGCCTAACCACCCGATATGGATAGACTTGTCGATCGACTGACTGCGAGCGAACGCAGTTTGCTTGGCACCTGGGTCAAGATTCCGTCGCTCGAGACGGTTGAGTTGCTGGGACATGCGGGTTTTGATTTCATAGTTGTCGACATGGAGCATGCGCCTCATTCGCTCGACGTCGCATACCGGCTCGTCTTCGCTGCACAGGCAGCGGGCATGGCGGCCCTGGTTCGTCTGCCCGATCATAATGGCGCAACGATCCAGCCGCTTCTCGATGGAGGTGCAGATGGCCTGCTTGTCCCACGCGTAACCAGCCTCGCCATTGCTGAAGAAGTCACGCGGAAGATGGTCTTCAGCCCTAAAGGTGAGCGCGGCTTGGGCACGACCTCGCGCGCCGGTTGTTGGGGCTTGGGGGACATGGATGATTATATCGAGCGAGGCGACAAGCAATGCCTTCGCATGGTCCAACTTGAGGATTGGCAAGCGCTTGAAGCTGCTGCGGATTTCGCGGATCTTGAGCATGTTAGCGGTATCTTTATCGGGCATGGGGACCTCTTCCTCTCCAGCGGAAAACCGCCTAATGATCCCGCGGTAAAAGCACTGACTGCACAGGTGCTTGCGGCAACCAAGGAGGCTGAAATCTTTTCCGGGGTAGCCGCCGCAAGCGCCGCGCAAGCACGCGAATACGTCGATATGGGCTTTTCCCTCGTCATGGTCAGCAATGACACCACACTTTTCGGTCGAGCTGCAGTGGAAGCCGTCAAGGCGACGTTGGAAGGTTAGATTGGTGAATGAATGGTTGCGCTACCATACGTATTTGCACGAAACGGTACATAAACATGTCTCGTGCGGAAGAAGCGCGTGGTTGCAATTGCGTGCCGGGATTTGTGCAGTTAACCAAAAGCTGGTCGCAAAGGCTGCTTGGTTCGAGCTGATCCCAAGTACGCCGCATCCATCCCGGGGGGGATGGGAGTTAAAGGCAGGCATGCATCGTCGCATGCCTGCCTTTTTGCCGTCTTGGCTCACGAAATGAGCGAGTTTTCAGATCTTTCGGAGTGAAATAATGTACGAAGCAGACGATCCGCGTTCAGCCATGTCGGCCAAGCCAGCAGACGGAGGAGCGGCCTCTGCTGCGAAGGCGTTCGGGCAAAGCACCTATGCGCGTTTCTATGCTGAGCGACCGCAAGAGGAGGTGGACGGCGCGAAAACTTGGTACACACGTGGCCAGAACTTCGTCGTCTGCTATTCCGAAGTGAGCGATGGTGCCGTCTTTACGCGCAAGGGCCAGGCGGACGAATATGTCCTGCTCATCCACGACCCCGACCTGAGCGCGGTGGTCGAAGCTTCGGGTGAGATGAGCGACGTCGACGGGTATTCGATCACCATGATCCCGTCGGGTGACAGCACAGTCACTGTTAAAGGCAGCGGGGTGATCGTTCGCCTGATCAGCACTGCCAATGCGGACATTGCCGCCAAGGTCTCGAACCCGGACAAATATGCGGGCGTTCATCCACATGTCCCTCCGTTCGAGCCTTGGCCGGATCCTGTGGGCGGTTTCAGGATCCGCAGCTACAGCCTCGATGTTCCTGATGAGCCGGGTCGCTTCGGCAAGATCTTCCGCTGCACCACCTTCATGGTCAATGTCTTCCCGGTACAGGGTGCGCGCGACCTGACCAAGCTTTCGCCGCACCACCACGACGATTTTGAGCAGTGCTCGCTCGCCTTGCAGGGCTGGTACATGCACCATCTGCGCTGGCCGTGGACGGCCAATTTTCACGACTGGCAGGAGGATGAGCATGAAAAATGCTTGGCCCCATCTGTTTGCGTGATCCCTCCGCAAGTGGTGCATACTTCCGCACCCTCCGATCCATCCGCCAATGTCCTTGTCGATATATTCTCGCCGCCCCGTGAGGATTTCTCGGACATGGAGGGATGGGTCCTCAATGCAGATGATTATCCGCGCAAGTGAAAATAGGCAGAGCCGCTCCGCCGGAGACGGCCTGCATTGCGGCGGGTTTTTGCCCGGTCCGGTAAGGATTCCTGCTCCTTCCGGCACTGCTTCTGCCAAGCATTTGATGCTGCCTCACCATGTCTTTAGGCGATAGGAAATAGCTTGCCGCAAGGTTTTGGAACTTGTGGGGCCTCATAGTGGGAGATGGGACTTGGGACGAATCGTGAAACTGATGTCTATGGCTGGCTTTGCAGCTGCAGGCTTGGCCTTGTCATCGTGCGCTGCCGAACCCGAACAACTAGCCGATCCAGGTCCCATAGAAGTCTATGGCAATGTCCAGACGTTCGAAATCGCACCCGTTCTGTTGGCTGCTCAGGAATATTATCCTGGTGAAGCGACAGTCCATATGGGTTCCATCGCCAATCTGGTCGGGGCGCCGCCTGTTCCCGGCTTCGGCGAAGAGGGAGAGGCCGATGTCGCGACAAATGCTGAGACACAGGCGCTACGCTATTCAGTCGAGAACCCCAATCTGCGTATCTTGATGACGGTGACTGAGGGGCTCTACCGCGTGGTCGCGCGCCGCTCCGCCGGGATCGAAAGCGTCGCCGACCTTGCCGGGCACAAGGTCGCCACCATCCCGCAGACAAGCGCGGGCTATTTCTTCAAGCTGATGCTGGAGAAAGAGGGCCTGTCCTATGATGATATCGAGGCGGTGCCGATCGTACCGCTTGCTGGCATGACCGAAGCGCTTGCCAATGGCGAAGTCGATGCGGTTGTGATCTGGGAGCCTGAAAGCGAAAACGCCGCGCAAGTCTTGGGCGATGACCTGATCGAGTTTTCTGGCGAGGGCGTCTATCGCGAATTGTTCAACCTTAACAGCACCGCGGAAAAGCTGGCCGATCCCGTATCGCGCGAAAAGATCGTCCGCTTCATCCGCGCCATCCTCGATGCGAGCGAGGAGGTTCGCATTAATCCCGAACGTGCACAGGAGCTGGTCCGCGAACGCGGCGAATTCGATGCGCAGGACGTGATCGATAGCTGGAAACATCATGGCTGGACTGCTGCCGTCCCCGATGATTTGCTCGATGTCCTGGAAGTGCAGGAACAGTGGCTGGCCGCGCAGGCCGAACGCGAGCCGCGGAGCCGTGAAGAACTTGCCACATTGATCGATACGTCAGTCTATGAAGAGGCGCTGGCGCTGGGGGCGGTCGAGTGAACCTGCGATCCGCATTCCTTGCGCTCAGCCTGATTGTCACGCCCGTGGCGGTGCAGGCACAAAGTAATCTCGCCGTCGAAACGGCGCGCGTCCAGGACCTAGCCTCGATCCGCCAGATCAAGCATATGCAGGCGCGCTGGGGCCATCTGGCCTTGGCGGGCGACTGGTCCGGCATGGCTCAGATGTTCACTGAAGATGCGGAACTGGTAACCCGCGGTGGCGTAATCTCGGGGCGTGCCGGCCTGGAAACTTGGCTGCGCGCAACGCAGGGTAATGGACAGGACGGTATCCCTGCCGGACGGATGAACCTGCGCCTCTTTCTCAGTCCCGTCATCACGCTGGCTGCGGATGGACAGAGTGCCACCGGGCGCTGGCATGAAGTCGCGCTGACCGCCGAAGTAGGCGGCGAAGCGGGATGGCAGGGCCTTACCCATGTGATAAAATATGCCAACACGCCGGACGGCTGGCTAATTGCACAGATCCGGCCATATGCGCATTTCGAGGGCAGCTATGAAGATGGCTGGATGCACGATGTAGCTACGCTTGAGCGTGCGCCCTATCACTACACGCCTGACGAAGCGGGCAGCCTGCTGCCTGAACGGGTGGCAGGTCGCGCGATGGAGCAGGATGATATCGATGGGCTGTCCAATGCGCTGTTGGCGCAGAGCCTCGCGCAGAACGCTGTCAACGCCTATGGCTATTACCTCGATCGCGGTATGTACGACGATATCGTCGACCTGTTCGCCGAGGATGCTGTCATCGAAATGGGAGGTATCGGCAGCTGGAGCGGCAAGGACGGTGCCCGCGCCTTCCTTACCCGTTTTGGCGCACCCGGCCTCGACGAAGGCGAGCTCAATGACCGCCCGCAGCTTATGCCGATGACCAATGTCGCAATCGACGGATCTATGGCGCTCATCCGCAATGTCGAACTGGGCATGACCGGCCAGCACGGCGCAGAAGGGCATTGGCAGGTCTCTATGCAGACATTCTTGCTACGCCCGGACCAAAACGGCGATTGGCGCATTCATCTGATGCATCGCAGCCCGATCATGCGCTCGACCTATACCGATGGATGGTCCGATCCGTTGCCTGCCGCCTTGCCGACACCGGTTGGCGGTGAACCGACCGGCGAGACAGGTCTCGGCAGCATAGATTTCCGCAATGTCGGCTTTGCGGTTCCTCCACTGGATAACGACCTGATCATACCGGTGCGCGGGGAAGCAACGGAATTTGCCGGTGATCCAAATGCACTGGCCAAGGCTGAAGCTTTCGACGGGGCAGCGAATGTCTCCAACGCATATGGCTATTACATTGACCAGTTCGCGTGGCGGAACACGGCGGCAGTCTTCGCACGCGATGGTTGGAAGGAGTTATCCTATATCGGCACCTTTATCGGTAATGATCGCGTATTGGGATCGCTCATCCAGCGCTATGGCGAAGGCGGGCCGAACGATGCCTTCCAGGCGATACACCAGAAGACGCAGCCTTATGTTACGGTGCTGGATGATGCGGGCGAACGCGCCTTTGTCCGCACCCGGCTGTTCCAGTTCAACAGTTCGTCGAGCGGGCCGGGATCATGGATTTCCGGTATCTATGAAAACCAGATCGTCAAGGAAGACGGCATCTGGCGCATTCACGGCATGGACCTCGATTACATCTGGCTGGGCGATTATGCGACCGGCTGGACCGGGATTGATCCGGCGGCGAGCTCGCGCTTCGGCCCGAGCGAGGAGGCAATTGCCGCCTTCGCACCCGACAGCCCGCTGCGGGGTGAAACCTTTGCACCCTATCCGGCAATCCGTCCGCTGGGGTTCCATTTTACCAATCCGGTGAGTGGTCGAGAGCCCGATGTGCGTCTCCAATGGTCGGACGGACATCGCTTTCCCGCCGCAAACCGAGAGAATTGAGCGCAGCCCAAGATGGTCGCGCAAGCAGGAGAAGAAGAGTTGGGGGGAGCCAGTAAACAGGCGGTAGGGATCGATACGCCGCGCGTGGATTGCCATGCGCATGTATTCGATGCGGATATGCCGACATGCCCCACCGCCTGGACAGTGCCCGATTACGAATTCACTGCCGAGCAATTGCTCGGGGAGATGGATGAGCACGGGATCGACTATGCGGTGCTCTCCGGCCTTTCGATATCGGGCGAATATAATGACTATATGATCCGTGCACTGCGTCGCCACAAAAGGCTACGCGGTACGGCTATCGTCAGTGCCCCGAGCGAGCTCTACGCGTTGGAGCGAATGCGCGATGACGGCATCGTGGGCATCCGCCTGCAATTGGCTCGTCGCGATGTCCTGCCCGATTTCGACAGTTTCGATTATCGCATACTCTTGCGGCGCGTGCGCGATCTTGGCTGGCACGTCCAACTTGCGATCGAGGGGGAGCGTCTGCCTGGTGTGCTCGATACACTTCTTGCATCTGGCGTAGATGTGGTGATTGACCATTTCGGTCATCCCGATCCAGCCGACCCGCTCAACTGCCCCGGCCTCAGGGCCATGCTGGCGGCGGTCGATACGGGACGTTGTTGGGTCAAACTGTCGGGCGGATTTCGCCTTGCCGGAACCGCTGCCTGGCGCGAAGATCCCGACGGCGACCTGGAGACGCTTGCACAGACTGTCGCTGCCGAATTGGTCAAGAAGGTGGGCAGCGATCGCCTGCTTTGGGGGAGCGATGCACCCTATGTCGGCTATGAGAACCGCATGTCTTACGGCCAGGTCCTGGAAAGCTTCCGGGGCTGGGTTCCCGATCCCGCGCATCGCGACGAAATCTCGCAAACCGCTATGAAACTGTACTTTTCTTAGGCGGTAAGCCGTCTCAGGCAAGAATGCCGCATGGGACATGAGAGCGTACCATCGAGGGGAAGAACTATTCTTTCGAACCTGTGACACCTCCGCGCGAGGCATGGGAGGGGTCGTTTCCGGAATGAACCGAGCGGGCCGTCCCAGTGCCCCCACAAGATGAGTCACTGGGAGGAATTGATGGTTGCAACGAACACTGGCAGGCTGCGCATTGGCGCCAGCAGGGCCGCATTGGCGCTATCGCTGGTTGCCGGAATGGCCAGCCCGGCATTGGCGCAGGATCAGGCAGAAGCGGTCGATGGAGACAATTCTATCGTGGTCACAGGTACGCGCATCAAGCGCGACGGATTCAACGAGCCGACACCGGCTACTGTCTTCGACAACGTGACGACCGAGAATCTCGGCATTGTGAATGCCGGCGACATCGTGGAGCTTATCCCCCAGAATACGGCATTCCAGTCTGACGCGGTGGCTGGCATCACCGCTGG
>CAJXLD010000064.1 GCA_913055595.1 uncultured Altererythrobacter sp. | reverse complement strand
CAGGGCCGCAATGCCACCTGCAGCAAACCACTTTGCCGGAAGTCCAGCCAGAAACAGCACTACTGCGCCGCCAAAGGCGATCGCCAGCGCCGTACCCAGATCAGGTTGCAAAAGGACCAAACCCATGGGCAATGCCATGAGAATGCCGGGTGGGATAAGTGCTCGCCAGCTTCCTATCATGCCGGTGGGCAGCGAATGGAAATAGCTTGCCAAGACAAGCACCACCGTAGGCTTCATCAGTTCCGAAGGCTGCAGCCGCAAGAAACCATATTCCAGCCAACGTTGGCTGCCTCCACCGACCTGGCCCATGATCTCCACGCCGAGCAAGAGCAGCAACACGACCCAATAGGCAGGGTATGCGCCCCATGAGACGATGCTTCTTGGTATGCGCGACATGACCAGGGCCATGACGAGAAAGACGCCGAAGCGCTGCAAATGGGACATTGCATAAGGATCGAAAGAGCCACCGGCCGCAGAGTGCAAAACGGCAGCACCAAAGAGTACCAGCGCAAAGAGCGGCATCAGCATCGCCCACGGCATTTCGGCAAGCGGGGCAGGCAAGGTCACCGCGCGTTTCACGTCTGCACCTCATCGCTGCGCGGGGCGATGGCGTCGGTAATGGCGCTTTCTGGTTCGAGCGACGCGGCGCGCGCCTCCGCTTCAACCTGAGCCGCCAAACGTACCGGATCTGGTGCGCGTGGAAGGTCCACTCCTGCTGCTTCGGCATATTCCGCGTAGCGCGCGATAAGCCGTTGTTGGGCAGTGCCACCCCACTGTTCTTCCAGGTGATGCAATGCATCGAGACCCTTTTGAGGATCGTAAAGGAATGTCATGACATCGCGGGCGACCGGATATGCGGAACCCGAACCACCGCCATGCTCAATCACCACCGCTCCCGCGTAACGGGGTCTTTCTACCGGAGCGAAGAATATGAAGAGGCCGTGATCACGATATTTCCAGGGGCCGGTCCTGCCGTCGGATACGCTTAGGGAAACGACCTGGGCGGTACCCGTCTTGCCAGCCAACTCGATTCCTTCGAGCGGCAGGCGTGCACGACGCGCGGTGCCAGGACCGTTGACGACATCACTCATACCCTGTCGGATGTAGGCGATCTGTTCAGGATCGAAATCCAGAGAGCTGAACTGGGGATAGCCATCTTGCTTGATGAGGCGCGGCTGCACAACTCGCCCGGTGGCCATGCGGGCAGACATGACGGCCAGCTGCAGTGGACTTGCAAGATAATAGCCTTGGCCGATGGATGCATTCACCGTGTCGTAATTCTGCCATTCCCTCCCATACTTCTGCTTCTTCCAGGCGGAATCGGGCACGGTACCAAAGAACTGGCTGGTAACAGGCAGATCGAACTCCTGGCCCATACCGACTGTGCGGGCGAAGTCGGCAACCGCATCGAAACCCACCTGTTGGGCGAAATGATAGAAATAGGTGTCGCAACTTTGGTGGATGGCCCTGTTCATGTCCGTAAGGCCATGGGTCGAGTGACAACGGAAAAAGCGATTTCCCACCCGCAGCCCGCCGGAACACACCACAGATTCTTCAGGTTGGATGCCCGCCTTGAGGAATGCCATCGCATGCATTGGCTTCACTGTAGATCCCGGCGGATAGAGCCCTTTCAGGACCTTGTTACGCAGTGGCACGCGCTCGTCATCGCGGAGCATGGCATATTCAACGCGGCCAATGCCTGACGAAAAGCTGTTGGGATCGAAACTGGGCATTGATGCCATGCAGAGCAGGTCGCCGGTAATGCAATCCATCACCACGACAGAGCCGGATTCAAGGCCAATACGCCGCGCCGCATAATCTTGCAGGGGGCCGTCAATGGTGAGGGTCACCGCATCACCCTGAATATCCTCCCGCGTTTCCAGGTTTCGGATGATCTTGCCAGAAGCTGTGGCTTCAACCCGTCGCGCCCCAGGCTCTCCCCGCAATTGTTGTTCAAATTGCTTCTCCAGCCCGTCTTTGCCCAGTTTGAAACCCGGAGTCACAAGCAAGGGAACAGGTTCAAGTTCATATTCCTCGCGACTGGCCGTTCCTACATAACCAATAAGATGCCCAACCGATGGGCCTGTGGGGTAGTATCGCGAATAACCGCGTTGCGGCACGACGCCGGGAAGTTCGGGTAAACGGACACTGACCGCCGCGAATTCTTCATATTCGATGCCGCTTGCGACTTGGACTGCACTGAAACCAGCCGCCCCATTCAACTTGTCCCGTAAGTCCTGCTTTTCGGCATCGCTAAACCGGAGCAAGTCTCCGAGCGTTTCGACAGTGCCTTGGACATCCTTGACCCGGTCAGGAATAATGTCGACCCGAAAATCAGCCCTGTTGGAAGCAAGCGGAGCGCCGTTGCGATCAAGTATCCATCCCCTGCGCGGAGGGATGAGAGTCAGGTTGACGCGATTACTTTCGGCTTCGGTGCGATAGCGTTCGTTTTCGGCAACTGCGATGTAACCCATTCGGGCCGCAAGGAGCAGCCCGATACCGCCTTGAACCGTGCCCACAAGAAAGGTGCGGCGTTTGAAGCGGTCTTTGAGGGCATTCGAATTGGGCGCCTTCTCCATGCTTCACCTGATGCGCCTGACGCGCAACAAACGCAATCTGTCGAGCAAGGAAACAAGATGGGCGACAAGAGGAAACAGCAAGATCGACAAGACAATCTGTGGAGCCACGAGCCCGATGCGCAGGAAGCTAAACTCACCGCCAGCCAACAAGGCGGCGGAAAACAAGTAGAGTATGATGAACAGGCTTGCGACCAGCCAGTTTTGCCAAAATCCCCGCCATGGGAAGCGTAACTCCAATAAATCGTAGGCAATGAGCGCTAACGAATAGAGCAAGATACCGCTGCCAAAGGGTTGCCCCGAATAGAGATCATCGAACAGACCCAATGGGAATCCTGCCCAAAGGGGCAACAAGCCCGGACGAAGGCTTCGCCAAGCCATCAGAATGATAAAGCCGAGCGGCGGGAGGACCGGCACCGATGCTATCACTGGAAGCATCGGCGAGATCGATCCCGACAATATGGTCAGCCAAGGGACCCCTATTGCAAGCAGCGGTGAATGGTCCCGGTTGATAGTCCTGCCAAAAGCGTCACGACGAATATTGGGATTGGCAAGCTCCATTACTCGATAGCGCTTTCAGTGGCGGTTGTTTCGGCAACTTGCTCCAAAAGTTCTTGTTGCCAAATGGGTTCCACAATGACCACGTCGGTGGCGGCGGGATTGCTCAATAATTGTGCGATGGCACCGTCTTCGGTGACTTCAGAGACCATGGCAACGGCCACACCGGGCCGAAATAATCCACCAGCACCGGATGTCACAAAGACATCTCCAGGCTCCAGCGGATTAATTCCCAGGTTTATCAACCTGAGACGCAGCGAACCATCCGCTCGCCCTTCGGCAAAGGCCACGACATCGTCCGTTGCACGGCGCACCGGAACCATGCTTTCGGGGTCGGTAAGCAACAGAACACGCGCGCTAATGCGCCCCACTTCCAACACGCGACCGACCAGGCCCATTGGCGATGTCACCGGCATACCGTTGGTAACGCCATCGGCAGCGCCGGCCGAAAGATAGGCGAAGCGGCGGGTGCTGGAAGAAGTCGAACCAATTAGCCGTGCAGTTGTAACGGGCTGTGTATCGCCTGCAGTCAGATTGAGGACGCCTTTGAGCCGTTCGTTTTCCTGCCGCAATGCATCTGCTTCTGCCAAGCGAACACGGGCGATGGCAATTTCACGCTCCAATTCAGCATTCTTGCTGCCAGCATCGTAGTATCCGGCAATGGCATCCAGTACACTGCCACCTTGAGTGCGCGCCATGGCACCGCCTTCGCCTGCCGGAGAGGCAAGATCGCTGGCCATGGTACGTAGCCCTTGAAAAGTCTCAGGACTGACAAGGGATATGGCGAGCAGGACGGCGCCTATCAAAGCACCAGTGCCCGCAACTACATATCCAGCGAACAGCCCGAGTTGCGCCCGCTTGTTGAAACTGGATCTATGTGCAGCCGGCGGTGCCATAACCGCCTCATCCTCCCTGTCTATTCTCGATTATCACGCGGTCATCAGCACGCCGCGATAGATCGGATCTTCCATCGCTCGCCCCGTGCCCATGGCCACGCAGGAAAGCGGATCTTCGGCAATGCTGACGGGTAGGCCGGTTTCTTCGCGCAAATGCTCATCCAGCCCGCGGATCAAAGCGCCACCACCAGTAAGCACGATGCCTTGGTCGACGATGTCGGCCGCAAGTTCTGGTTGGGTGTTTTCCAGCGCGATACGCACTCCCTCAACGATTGCTCCGATCGGTTCCGAAAGGGCTTCGGCGATATGCGCCTGGTTGATGGTGATTTCCTTGGGAACTCCGTTCACGAGGTCGCGGCCCTTGATGGTGAGCGTTTCACCCACACCATCTTCGGGCACGGTTGCGCAACCGTAATCCTTCTTGATCCGTTCAGCCGTGGAATCGCCGATCAACAGATTGTGGTGGCGGCGAACGTAGGAAACGATCGCCTCGTCCATCTTGTCACCGCCGGTACGGACGGAGGTGGTGTAGGCGAGGCCGCGCAGCGACAGTACGGCAACCTCTGTGGTGCCACCGCCGATATCAACGACCATGGAACCGACAGGTTCGGTCACCGGCATATCTGCCCCAATGGCCGCCGCCATGGGCTCGAGGATCAAATAGACTTCCGAGGCACCGGCGTTGCTGGCGGCATCACGAATGGCGCGGCGCTCGACCGACGTCGAACCAGAAGGCACGCAGATGGTGATTTCCGGATAGCGCAGCAGCGTGCGCTTACCATGCACCTTGCGGATGAATTCCTTGATCATCTCTTCCGCCACGTCGAGATCGGCAATCACGCCATCGCGCAGCGGACGGATAGCCTCGATATTGTCGGGCGTCTTGCCCATCATCATCTTCGCATCGTCACCCACGGCCTTGACCCGTTTGATGCCGTTGATCGTCTCGATCGCTACCACCGACGGTTCATTGAGGACAATTCCGCGGTCCTGGACATAAACCAGCGTATTGGCCGTACCGAGATCGATAGCCATGTTTTGCGAGCCGAATTTGAAGAAATTGGAGAAGAAAGAACCCATCGATAAATCCGTGTTTTGCTGCGGGTAGTGCAGGACGCCTCCCATGCCCGACAGCCGTTATGTGCTGGAAGAGCCGCTGTGTAGCGCGAAGCTACACGAAAGGGCAAAATTTTTGTGTCGAAAAGCACAGGGTTTTGCACCGCTTGCCTCGAATTTTTTGCAGGTGATCGCTAGTCTTGCGAAATGCCGCAAATTCGCCGCCTGCCAGAAACGCTGATCAACCGCATTGCAGCAGGCGAAGTTGTCGAGCGCCCGGCCTCGGCACTCAAGGAATTGGTGGAGAATGCCGTGGATGCCGGGGCCACCCGCATCGCGGTTTCGATCATGGATGGCGGCCTCAACCGGATTGAAGTCACCGATGACGGTTGCGGCATGTCTCCAGAAGAGATGAAGCTCGCGCTGGAACGGCATGCGACCTCAAAGCTGCCCGATGATGCCATCGAACAGGTCGCCACACTGGGCTTTCGCGGCGAAGCTCTGCCAAGCATTGCCAGCGTCGCGCGGCTGACACTCGAAAGCCGACCGCGGGAAGCGGAGCAGGGCTGGCGATGCGTAACCAATCACGGGCAGGTGATTGAAGAAGGGCCGGCTGCACTCCCGCCTGGAACCCGCGTGCGGTTGGAACAGCTCTTCGCCAAGATTCCGGCGCGGCGGAAGTTCCTGCGTACCCCTCGCAGTGAGTATGCTGCCTGCCTCGACGTTGTGCGCCGGTTGGCGATGGCGCGGCCCGATATCGGTTTCAGCTTCGAGCATGGCGAGCGCAAAATCCTGTCGCTGCAGGCAGGGCAGGAGATCGAAGAACGCGTGGCGCAGATCATCGCGCGCGAATTGGCCGACAATGGCGTTTCGATCGACCAAGAGCGCGGCGGTATGCGGCTTACGGGCATTGCCGGCCTGCCGACCTACAATCGCGGCGTGGCGGACCACCAATATCTATTCGTCAATGGCAGGCCGGTTAAGGATCGTTTGCTGACGGGAGCAGTGCGCGGAGCCTATGCGGATATGCTGGCGCGCGATCGCCATGCAGTGCTGGCGCTGTTCCTGTCGATCCCGCACGAAGATGTGGATGTGAATGTGCATCCGGCAAAGACCGAAGTGCGCTTCCGCGACGCAGCAGCGTTGCGCGGATTCATCGTTTCCGCCCTGCGTGCCTCTCTTTCAACCGGCGACAGGCGCAGCGCGCAGGCGCCCGATAGCGGCGCGATGGGCCGTTGGCAGGTGGAACCGATCGGTCGTGACGATGCGCGCGATACCATGCACTCGATCTTCACAGGCAGGGATTGGAGCGCACCTGCAACGCGTGTTCAATCGCCTATATCGCAATGGCGTGGCGAAGAAGGCGGCGTATCGGCCCTTCCGCATGGGCGCGCGGAGCTGGCGGAAGAAATTTCCGAAGACGCAGCGCAATATCCGCTCGGGATTGCGCGGGGACAGGTCGCCAACACCTATATCGTTGCCGAGGCGGAAGACGGGCTGGTGATTGTCGACCAGCACGCAGCGCACGAACGCATCGTGCTCGAACGCCTGCGTGCGGCGGGGGCGGGAGACAAGGTGGCGGCCAGCCAGGCGCTGCTGATGCCCGATGTCGTCGAACTTGATGAACCCGCCTGCGACCGGCTGGAAGAACAGATCGACTACTTCGCGGAGCTTGGCCTGGTGATCGAACGTTTCGGGCCCAATGCGATGCTGGTCCGTGCGCTACCTGCATCTTTGAAAGGCGGCGATCCTGAGGCGCTTTTGACAGACCTCGCAGACGACCTCGCCAAACACGGGGACAGCCTACTGTTGGGGGAGAAGATCGAGCATGTACTCGCCACAATGGCCTGCCACGGTTCGGTGCGCGCGGGCAGGGCGCTCAACGTCGCCGAGATGAATGCACTGTTGCGCGAAATGGAATCAACGCCGCGATCGGGCCAATGCAACCATGGCCGCCCGACATGGGTGAAGCTGTCGATGGAAGATGTCGAAAAACTGTTCGGGAGGCATTGATGCGACCAGTCATCCTCATTTCCTTCGCAACGCTGGCTTGCACTGCTTGCGGACAAGTTTCGGAGGATCAAGGCGAGGTGTCACAATCGGGTCAGATCGACCAAGTGGAAGTAGGTACGATCCTCTATCCGGACATCGAGCGCTTCGAGATCTACGGCGCCTCCTGCGCCTATGCCGAAGGAACCAGCCTCGGCGCAAAGGTCATTGCACGCAACGAGGATGCCTTTATGAAACTGGATGGAGAAGTCATCCGCCTCGCCGCCGATCCGGGAGCAGGCGAGCTGCCCTACGGATCACGCTCGGCATATGCTTCTGATGCCTACCTACTCTATCTGGCAATCGAGGGTGAAGGGAGGCAATCGGGCGAAGAAGTCCTTGAATATGCGGGTACTGTCGAATTGCGTGATAGGGTAGGTGAGGTGATTTACGAGGCACGTGGTGCTGCACAGTGTGGCGTTTAGGAAGATCATGTTGCAGCAGATGAGCCTTTCACGTCGCCAGCTCCTCGCGGGGACAGGTGGCCTGTTGGCCTGCGCTTGCGGCAGCTCTCCATCGGTGCCGTCTGAGACGGAACTTATAGCACGTTCGGCAGCCGAAGAATGGGCGCTGCGACCGGACATCATGACCTATGAAATCCCCGGAGTAAGCGCGCCACATTATGCCGAGGCTTGCACCGCACTGGGTGTGTCACGGCTCGCCCGGACGCTGAATGATCCTGCACTGCTCGATCTCGTGCGCGAACGCTGGCGACGGGCATCGGCGATGCCGAATACACTCAACCACGTAGATGCAAACCTGATCGGTATCTGGGCGATGGCGACAGGTGAAGACGAGCAACTGGCGCAAGGCATATCGATGGCCGACGCCCAATGGGAACAGATCGGCGAAGACGGTCTGACAGTACAGGCGCGCTATTGGATCGACGATGTCTACATGATTGGCGTGTTGCAGGCAGAAGCATATCGTGTTTCCGGCGAGCCGCGTTTTGTCGACCGCGCTGCGTTGATGGCCGAGCGCTATCTTGCGCGCGTACAGCAGCCATCGGGCCTGTTCCACCATGGCCCGGAGGCGCCATTCTTCTGGGGCAGGGGGAACGGCTGGGTCGCCGCCGGATTGGCAGAGATCATTGCAGTCATGCCAACCGATCATCCGCGCCATTCCGTAGTGCTCGGCGGCTACCGCAAGATGGCGGATGCTCTTGCCGAGACCCAGCGTGACGAGGGCCTATGGGGCCAGTTGATCGATTATCCGGACGCCTGGAGCGAGAGCAGCGGCAGCGCCATGTTCGCTTACTCCTTGCTCCGTGGTGCCAATTCTGGTCGATTGCCAGCGCGTTTCGCCACCATCGCGGAGGACGCCTGGGAAGGTCTCAAGAGCAAGCTCGATACCGATGGGCGCTTGCGCGATGTCTGTGTTGGCACCGGCCAATCGCAGGATGCGGGCTATTACCTTGAGCGCCCGCGCGTCACGGGGGACCTGCACGGACAGGCCCCTCTGTTATGGCTCTGCGCGGAAAGGCTCAGCGCAGGCGTTTGACATAAAGCTGCTTGTCCGCGCGGCGTTCCATCAGGAAATGATCGCTCGCCGCGCGCATCAAATCGGACAGGCGCTTGAAGCCGTAATTGCGGACATCAAAGCTGGATCGGTTCCCGGCAATCTGGCCAACTTCGTGCAGGCGAGCGAAACCATCATCGTCGCGGCTGGACGCCTTCCATGCAGCGCCGAGGAGGTCGATCAGTTCCTTGTCGATAGCTTCCTTGTCGGCAGTGCCCTTGCTGTCATCTGATTGGGAAGTCCTGATCAGCTGGTCGACGTCGATAAAGCGGGTGCAAGCTGTCTTGAAGGGCTGGGGCGCCTTGTCGCTGCCAAACCCGTAAACGATCAGCCCATCCTGACGCAGCCGCGTGACCAGCGGGGTGAAATCGCTATCGCTGCTCATGATGCCGAAGCCGTCAACCTTGCCGGCATAGAGCAAGTCGATCGCATCGATAGTCATGGCTATATCGGTCGCGTTCTTGCCCTTTGTCAGGTCGAATTGCTGCATCGGCTGCAGGCCGTACCGGTGGGTGATCTTGTTCCAGTTCGCCAGCGCGGGCTTGGCCCAGTTGCCATAGGCGCGACGAATGTTCACCTGCCCCAGCTCGGCCAAGACGGTCAGGACCGGATCGATACCGGCATGGCTGGCATTGTCCGCGTCGATCAGCAGGGCGATATTCTTGAGTTCATTTTCAGGCATTGCTGCAACATGGCCCCAGCCAAGTTCCTGCGCAAGCTCTCAGGCCGGGCTGAATTCGCCGCTCTCTTCATCGAGCAGGTGCAGTTGGCCATCGGATATGGCGAAATAGGCACCGTGCAGGGCCAGTTGGCACTTTTCTTCTTTGCTCGCCACGCAGGGAAATGTGCGCAGATTATCCAGGCTGACCTTCACACCGGCCATTTCCATGGCCCTTTCCGCAGGGCGACCGGTGGTGCCCAGTTCGCCTGCGATCCGGTCACGCGCTTCGTCTAGCAAAGCGATCCAGTCGGCCACAAAGCCGCCTTGTCCGGGCTCATTGCCGTGCAGGTCACGGGTGAGGGCAGCCTGGCAACCGCCGCACATGCCGTGGCCCATGACCACGATTTCGCTCACCTTCAGGAACTGAACCGCAAATTCCAGTGCAGCCGAAACCCCGTGATGCCCGGGTGTCTTTTCGAACGGAGGAACAAGCGCCGCGACATTGCGAACTACAAAGATCTCTCCCGGATTCACATCGAATATCTGCGACGGGTCCACGCGGCTGTCGGAACAGGCGATGACCATGACGCGGGGCTGCTGGCCTTCCTTCAGTGTCGCCCAACGTTCGCGTTCAGCATTCCAGCCATGTTCACGGAAACGATGATAGCCCTCGATCAGTTCGGAAATTGCAGAAGAATCGTTTGCCATGTCAGTACATTTGCCCCGCACCATTGCCTCTGGCAAGCCGCGCTACTAAGTGACCCCCCATGAACGACCTTTCCAATACCCCGCGCAAGCGCAAGCCAGATTGGATCCGGGTGAAAGCTCCCGTAAGCAAGGGGTACCAGGAAACGCGCAAGCTGATGCGCGATCTCAGCCTGCACACAGTGTGCGAGGAAGCAGCCTGCCCGAATATCGGTGAATGCTGGACCAAGAAGCACGCCACGGTGATGATCCTGGGCGACACCTGCACGCGCGCATGCCGTTTCTGCAATATCAAGACGGGCATGCCCATGCCGGTCGATCCGCTCGAACCGGAACATACGGCTATTGCGGCTGCGGAGATGGGCCTCAATCATATCGTGATAACCAGCGTGGATCGCGATGATTTGCCTGATCGCGGGGCAGGACAATTCGTCAAAGTGATCAAGGCACTGCGGCGTGAAACGCCGGACACCACGATTGAAATCCTGACCCCTGACTTCAAGGGCAGGCTGAAGCAGTCCGTCGCGGAAATCTGCGAGGCGGGGCCCGATGTCTTCAACCACAATCTGGAAACCGTGCCTCGCCTCTATCCCACGATCAGGCCCGGTGCGCGTTACTATAACTCGCTGCGGCTTCTGGAAGAGGTGAAAGAGCACAACCCGCTTATCTTTACCAAGTCCGGCATCATGCTGGGCCTGGGGGAAGAGCGCCTGGAAGTGCATCAGGTGATGGACGACATGCGTAGCGCCGATGTCGATTTCATCACCATGGGCCAATACCTCCAGCCCACATCAAAACATGCCGAGGTGGAGTCTTTCATCACGCCGCAGGTGTTCAAGGCCTATGGTGCAGTGGCGCGGGCAAAGGGATTCCTTCAGGTCGCCTCCACGCCGCTTACGCGCTCCAGCTATCACGCGGGTGATGATTTCGCCGAGATGAAGGCCGCCCGCGAGGCGAAGCTGGCCAAACAGAAAGCCTGATGCCCGCCATTCGCGAGACACGGCAGCTCCCCTATTCGGCAGAGCAGATGTTCGACCTGGTGGCCGATGTCGAGCGCTATCCCGAGTTTCTCCCTTGGGTAGCGGCGACCCGCGTACGCGACAGGACCGAGAGCGGGCTGGAGGCGGATATGCTGGTCGGCTTCAAGGCCCTGCGCGAGAAGTTCACCAGCCATGTCGAGCTGGAACGCCCGAATTCAG
>CAJXLD010000063.1 GCA_913055595.1 uncultured Altererythrobacter sp. | reverse complement strand
CGATGGGAACCGCCACAAGCGTCGCCAGGATAAAGCCCAAGGCTACCGTCTGCAGCGAGGTGAAAACCTGATCGAGGAAGGTTGGTGGCCCGGAATAGGTAAAGTCGGTCACCCGCTCAGGCGTTCCGGCTTCGATATAGGCGGCGTTGCGGGCTTCCTGATCGGCGTAGAACTGTGCTTCCACCTCTTTGGCAGCAGACCATTCCTCTACCAGAGCGACACCCTGGCCGGCCACTTCGACCGGCCCTGGCAAGGCACCAAGCGACGTGTCGACCTGAGGAGCAAGGACCGCCCAGAGGCCCAAGAAGATCAGGATGCCTGCCAGCGGCGCAACGACCATCTGCAAGATCTTGTCGCGATTGGCGGCGAAGAAAGAGGGTTTGCTCTCCTTCACCGGCGCATCCTTCATTTCAGGCGACGCTTCGATTGCTTCAGGCTCAGGAGATGTCACGGCGCTTTCCTCCGCCTCATCCTTTGATTGCAGATCTGCATAAGCCGTAGCCATTGGGGATTGTCCTTCACTCATCGTATTTGCTTAGCTGCCCGTAACGCCCGAAGCCGTTACGCGCTGGCCTTGCTGCAGGCCGATTTCGAACTGCGACAGGTAATTGTTGGGTTCGCGGCCATTATAGGTGATGCCATCGATGAAGCCGCCTTGCGGAGCGCGGAAACCGTCGGTCTCCGGCACGTCGCCTTCCTCTATGATGCCGCTTTCCACCAGTTGGTTGGCCGCAGCGAGATAGAGGTCGGGACGATAGACCGCCTCGGCAGTTTCAAAATACCATTCGTCGGTCTTGTCTTCGGCAATCTGGCCCCAGCGACGCATCTGCGTGAGGTACCAGATGGCATCCGAATAATAAGGATAGCCGGCGTACTTATCGAAGAAGATGTTGAAGCCTTCCGCCTTACGGGTATCGCCCTGCTCGTAAGTGAACACACCGGTCATGGATGCGGCGATCACCTCCGCATCGGCACCGACATAGTTCGGGCGGCTGAGGATTTCGACCGCTTCGGCACGGTTGGCGCCACCATCGGCATCGAGCCATTCCTGTGCGCGGATGATGGCGCGCAGCATGGCCGCGGTGGTGGCGGGATATTGCTCGGCGAAATCCTCGCGCAGGCCAAAGACCTTCTCGGGGTTATCGTCCCAAATCTCGTCGTCGGTGATTACCGGCACGCCAATGCCCATGAACACGGCCTGCTGGTTCCAGGGCTCACCCACACAATAGCCTTCGATCGTGCCGGCTTCGAGCGTGGCGGGCATCTGCGGTGGCGGGGTTACGGAGAGCTTGACCTGCGCCGAAACGGTGCCGGACACATCACCATCGGTATAATAACCGGGGTTGATGCCACCGGCGGCGAGCCAGTAACGCAGCTCGTAATTGTGGGTCGAGACGGGGAAGACCATGCCCATGTTGAAAGGCTTGCCCTCGGCCTCGAACTGCTCGACCACCGATTGCAGGTGCGAAGCCGAAATCGGGTGGACCGGGCGGCCGTCTTCCATCTTGGGCAGATCGTCCTTGATCATGTCCCACACGCGATTGGAGAGAGTGATGGCATTGCCGTTGAGATCAAGGCTGAGGGGTGCGATCAGGTCCGCCTTGGTGCCATAGCCGATCGTGGCGGCGAGCGGCTGGCCAGCGAGCATGTGCGCTCCGTCGAGCTGGCCACCGATCACACCATCGAGCAGCACCTTCCAGTTCGCCTGTGGTTCGAGCTGAACGTTCAGCCCTTCTTCGGCGAAGAAACCCTTTTCCAACGCGATGGCCAGCGGTGCCATATCGGTCAGCTTGATGAAGCCAAGCTTCAAATTGGGCTTTTCGATCGCACCGTCGAGATTGGCCGCGACAATATTCGCACCGGATGCTTCGCTGCTTTCGTTGCCAGATCCGCAGGACACGAGCGCAAGGCCGGCAATGCTTGCCATGGCTGCGAAAGAAAGACGCTTGGAAAAGTCACGGCGCGAAAGAGTCATCAATCTTGTCCCCAATTAAGCGCACAACAAAAAACCGCCTCGATTCGGTGCCATGCAGGAACCAGATCGGGCGGCGACGTTGCCACGCAATGTTGAAACTGTTCGAAGCTTCCCTCAACCACCCATCATCGGGTGAAGTTGCTTCGTTCGGTTATCGGAATAAGCGATTCGGGTGGCGACAGTAAAGTTCTTTTTTGCAGTGCAGCGAAGTTTTCCACTTATGGAAGCGAGGCGAGATAGCCTTCCACATCCTCCGGGTCGAAGGTCCGTCCATCAAAAAACCTGTTGTCAGACAGGGTGATAGACCCTTGTTGGGTGCCGACCTGGGTCAATTGTGTCACACTGCCTTCAACCTTTGAATTGGCGGCTGGTAGCGGTCCCATCGTTCCCGATTTTGCATTGCGGTATACATCGGGCCGGAAGACTTGAGATGCAGCCCGGGCATCTGCGACATCGTAGGTAAGCTGGTCCCAGCGGACCATTTGCGAATAGAGCCAGCATGCCTGGCTGATCCACGGAAAGTTGGCCGCCTCGCTCCACTGAAACATGAAATCGGGGAAATGCACGGCCTCTGCACCGTGGGCCAGCACCAGCCGGTCCGAGATCGAACGCCTGACCAGCTTCTCATCCGCCGCGAGGTATTTCTCGCTGGCAAGCACGCGCGCGTTCATGTCGAAATTGTCCGGATCGACGAAATGCGCACCGGTCTTGCGCATGGCGCGGATCAGCGCTTCCACCTCTTCACGCTTGGCCTCCAGCCTGTCTTCGCGCAGAGCGAGCACCTTTTCCACGCCGCGGCGCCAGATCTGCGCCGTGGCCAGCACGATCGTGCCGACATCGCGTTCCACGCAGACAGAATTCCAAGGCTCGCCAACGCAGGCACCGTCGATCTCTCCATTGGCCAATGCATCGGCGACGAAAGGCGGGGCTACAGTGAGTATTTCGACATCCTCGTCGGGCCGGACACCACATTCGGCCAGCCAGTAACGCAGCTTGTAGTTATGGCTCGAATAGCGATGCACCACGCCCAAGCGCAGCTTACGTCCTGCCTTGAGTGCCGCGTCAGCCTGCAGCTTGAACTTTGCTCCCACCTCGCGCGGATCGCCAAATCTACCGGGTTCGCAAACCTGCTCCGCCAGTTCCTTGCGCAAGGTGATGGCATTGCCGTTCAGGCCCAGCACAAAGGGCGCGACCAGCTTTTGCGGTGGTCGTCCCCTGCCCAGCGTGGTCGCGATGGCGAGAGGCGCGATCATGTGAGAGGCATCAGTATGGCCATAAAGCAGGCGATCGAGCACCGTCGCCCAGCTGACATCGCGCACGAAGGTGAGGTTCAGCCCCTCTTCCTCCGCAAAGCCGTGTTCCTGGGCCAGAATCGGCAGGCAGGCATCAACCAGCGGAAGGAAACCAATCGTGAGCTCTCGCGTCGCCATACGGATCAATCTCCCATCAGGTCATGCGCTGTGACGACCGCTTCCGCGATGTCGATGATGCGCCGGTTTGAAGACATGGCCTTGCGCCGCAGTTCGGCATAGGCTTCGGGCTCAGTCACCCGCTTGCTATCCATCAGGATACGCTTGGCGCGGTCTATGGTCTCGCGCTCTGCCAGCTTGCCCTTGGCCTCTGCCAAATCATCTTGCAGCCGGGCAAAGGCATTGAAGCGCTTCACAGCCAGATCGAGCAGGGGCTTGATACGATTGCTGGCCAGTCCGTCCACCACATAGGCAGAAACACCCGCATCGATCGAAGCGGCTATGGCATCATCGTCACTTTCATCCACGAACATGGCGATGGGGCGCGCCACGGCGCGGCTGACCGCGAAATACTCCTCCAGCATGTCGCGCGAAGGGTTGCCCAGGTCCATCAAGACGATGTCCGGGCCGATCTCCTCGATCCGCGCGAGAAGCCCCTGCCGTTCGGTCAGGATATAGACTTCGCGATCGTCGAATTCAGCAAGGCCTTCCTCGATAATCGAGGCGCGTGCGGCGCTTTCATCGACGATGGCGATCTTCATGATCGCGCCTATTGCACTGCAACATGGGCGCTGGCAAGCGGCCAGTGTTAAACAGTTTCGCCAATTCTACCGCCATCGAGCGTGATCACCCTGTCGCATCGGGCCAGGCTTTCGCGGCGGTGGGCAACAATCACGATTGTAGGCCGGTCCGGTAGCGAATGCAGGCGCTCGAGAAGCTCCTCTTCAGCCGCGATATCGATGGCGCTGGTCGCCTCGTCCAGGATCAGGAAGCCCGGTTTCTTGAGCAATGCACGTGCCAAGGCAATGCGCTGACGCTCCCCACCAGAGAACAACACGCCTTGCTCTCCCAGCGGCGTATCGAGCCCGCGCTCGAGACTGCGCACCAGATCGGCAGCCCCCGCCAATTCCAGCGCAGCCCAGATCCCCTCCACGCTACAGTCCTCCTCGCTCCAGGCAAGGTTTGCGCGCAGGCTGTCATTGAAGAGAAAGGTCTGCTGGCCGAGATAGGCCAGGTTGCGGCGCCACGCGGCATACCCCGCGCCGTCCAGCGTTTGACCTGCGACCAGCATGCGTCCCTGCTGCGGCACGAGCAGGCCTGCCAGCAGATCCACCAGCGTGCTTTTGCCTGCGCCCGTGGGACCGGTAATGCCGAGAAGCTCTCCCTTGCGAATAGTCAGGGTGACTGGCCCCACCCCGCCGCCATCGGAATGGCGATAGCTCGCCAGATCGAGCATGAGGTCGCCATCAAGCTTCTTCTGGTCCGCTGCCTCTTCCTGTGGGATCGCGGGAAGGTCGCGCTGCAGCTTTTGCACCGCGATCACACTGGGCAGGCAAAACAATATTTGCTGCGCCCCTTGCTGCAACTGCAGGACCGGCGAGCTCAGCCGGGCCAGGATGGCCACGACCACGATCAAGCTGGCTGGATCTACCTCGAGCCAATATCCGCCTGCGACGAGAACGGTCGCCACAAGCGCGCTGGAAACTGCAAATAGCCTGCGCGCGCCTGACTGGCTGCGCTGGAAGGTGAACTGCGCCGAGAACACTTCTGCCTGCACCGCCTCGAATTCGCGCAGGAACCAGCCCTGCTGTTCTTGCGCCAGTGCAGTCTTCAGGCCTGACAGCAAGTTCTGCGTGCTGCCAAGTGTAGCCTGTGCTGCTTCGCGTGCGTGTCCCCCCAAGGAAAAGGCATCGCGCTGTGTCACCCAGAGGAATAATGCACCCAAGCCAAGGAATACAAACAGCAGCGCCACCAGGTTTGGTGCCAGCCCAAAGGCGATCGCGCTGTTGACTGCAACCAGCAGCAGGGCAACGGCAATACGCAACAGGAACTGGGCGGCGACCACCGCAAGCGCCACATCATTGTTGATCAGAGTTGTCACCTGGGCATGGTTGAGCGTGACCAACCGGCTCCATCCTGCCCGTGAAAGCCTGCCCACGATATCTATCCGCTGCTCGCGCGAAAAGCCCAGCTGGATGCGTGCCAGCGCAAGGTCGCGCATATGTATGATCTGTGCCCGCAGCAGTGCCGCGAGCAGGAAGGCGACAAGCAGTGCCTGCAATTGCGCAGTCGGACTGGTTGCCCCTGCAAGTGCGAGCAGGTCGCCTGCCAGATTGTCGAGCGGGCCGCTTATGATCACCCCCAGGATCGGGATCAGCAGCAAGATGCCGACACCCTCCAGCAAGGCCGCCGCGATCATCAGGCCGCCAGCAAGCCAGCCGCGCGGGCCCGCAAAGCGCGCCATGTCGCCTGCCAATCGCCCCAAGGCCGCCAGCCTTGTGGAGGTAGATGGTTGTCGTGGCCCCATTTGCCCCGCAGCCTATCGCGCCCCCTCGGCAAAGCAACAAAGATCGCAGCAAATCCCGATGTTGTGCTAACAGGTTCGATAGGAGAGAAATCGGGATTGTGATTGCCGATTCCGCCGCGATTCCCGGCAAAGGCGCCACTGACGGGTGGCGGGCGCCGAAGAGTCTGGCTAAGGAGCCGATTCGTGAAGGCCGCTACGCTGGGGAGCTTTGAGCGGGCCTTGGATCAATAAGGAGCTTTTTCATGCCGCTGGTTAATATGAAGCCGCTGCTGCGCCATGCCATGGACAATGGTTATGCCGTGGCCGCATTCAATCTGGTCGACTACAATTCCACCAAGGGAATGGTTAAGGCCGCCGAGGAACTTGATGCGCCGGTTATTTGTCAGACCAGTTCCAAGACCATCGATTATTACAGCCATGAGGAAATCGTGTCTTGGGTCCGGACCTGCGCCGAGAATTCGCCTGTGCCCGTGGTGCTCCATCTCGACCACTGCAAGAATATCGAAATGATCGAAAAGTGTGCCCAGACCGGCTGGACCTCGATCATGATCGACGCTTCGGAATTCCCGTTCGAAGAGAACCTGGAAATGTCCAAGCGCGTCCGGGAAATTGCCGAGAAGTACAATGTCGGCATGGAAGCCGAACTGGGGCAGATCATGGGTGTCGAAGATGATATGGTCGTGGCCGAGGAAGACAGCGTGCTGACCGATCCGGCAGACGCCAAGACCTTCTGCGACGCGCTTGACCTTTCCGCCTTCGCCTGCGCCGTCGGCACCGCCCACGGCTTCTACAAGGGCGAACCCAAGGTCGATTTCGATCGCATCGCTGCCATCAACGCCGCCACCAATACGCCCATGGCACTGCATGGCGGCACCGGCCTTTCGGACGAAACCTTTGCCAAGGCCATCGCCCGCGGTTCTGCCAAGGTGAATATCTCAACCAACCTCAAGCACGTCTTCATCGAAAGCTTCGAGGCCTATCGCAAGGCCAATCCGGACGATTACGAACCGCTGCGCGTGATCGATGCCCAGTACCAGGCCTGCAAGTCCCTGTTCTCCGGCTTCATCGAGAAGTTCGGTGGCAAGGGCCAGGGCTCCGCTTTCCTCGCAAGCCAGAATTAATTGGCGCTGGAGGAGAGACAGGACAAATGATCAAGGCATTGATTTTCGATTGTGACGGCGTTCTGGTGGATACCGAACGCGATGCCCACCGCGTGGGCTTCAACATGGCCTTCAAGGAATTCGGCATCGATGCCGAATGGAGCGTTGAACTTTATGCCAAGCTGTTGCTCACCGCGGGCGGCAAGGAACGCATGACGGTCTATTTCGAGGAATTCGGTTGGCCAGAAGACAAGGTCGCCGAATTTGGAGGGCAGCAGGAACTGATCGCGGCACTGCACAAGACCAAGACCGCTTTCGTTTCCGAAATCGTCAAGGAATTGCCCGTTCGCCCCGGCGTGTTGCGCATCATCGACGAAGCGATGGAGGCCGGCGTTCGGCTTGGCGTGTGCACCACGTCGAACCCCAAATTCATCAATGCCGTGCTCGACCTGTTCGGACAGGAACGAAAGGCCGCCTTCGAATTCGTCCACGCCGGCGATGTTGTCAGCAAGAAGAAGCCCGATCCGGAAATCTACCTGCTGGCGCTGGAGACGCTGGGCCTGCCCGCTTCGTCCTGCATGGTGGTGGAAGACAGCCGCAACGGCTTGCTCGCATCGACCGGCGCCGGCATTCCCACGCTTGTAACCACCAGCACATACACGACGGATGAGGATTTTACGGAGGCGGCGAAAGTCGTCCCCGAACTGGGCGATGCGCCCAATATCAACATCACTTTGGAAGACCTGAACGCGCTGAACGCGGCAGCGACGGCGTAACGGAGAGGAAACGCATGTCAGCACTTACTATCGACCAGATCGAAAAGGCGATCGACGTCACCTGCGACACGGTGATCCGTAACGAGAAATATTTTTCCGACCTCGACGGGCTTGCGGGGGACGGTGACTTCGGCACCTCGCTTGCCACCGGTTTCAAGGTCATCAAGGCCGACCTGCCGGAAATCGACAAGAGCGCGGTTGGCGCCATGCTGCTCAAGATTTCCATGATTTGTTCCAAGCACGTGGGCGGGTCTTCGGGCCCGATCTGGGGTACCGGCTTCATGCGCGCCGGCATGGTCGCCAAGGGGCTGGAGGAAGTAACCTACCAGCAGCTAACCGACATGCTCGGTTCCGCCATCGAAGGTATCGTCGCGCGCGGCGGTGCGAAGCGCGGCGACAAGACGCTGCTCGATGCCTTGTGGCCGATCCACGAGAAGATGCAGGAAATGGACGGCTCCGACCTTGGTGCCGTTCTTGCCGCGATCACCGCGGAGGCCGACAAGGCCATCGACGAGACGCGTTCATCCATCGCCCATCGTGGCCGCGCCAGCCAGGTGGGTGAGCGCAGCGCCAACACGCCCGATCCGGGCATCGTGGGCATCGCCACCATCCTTTACGACTGGTGCAAGCATTATGGCGTTGACTACACGCCCAATGCCGCCGAGCTTAATCGCTGAGAGATTTCCCGAATCACCTGTTTCACGGAGAGGAAGAGACATGAAGAAGTTCGTCAACAATCCCGAGAATTTCGTTCCGGAATTCATGGCCGGCGTGATTGCCGCCAACCCGGACCTGCTGGAGGCGATGCCCGAATTCCAGCTGATCAAGCGCAAGAATGTCGATGCATCCAAGGTCGCCATCGTGCAGGGTTCGGGCTCCGGCCACGAACCGGCCCACGTCATGGCCGTTGGCCCCGGCATGCTGACCGCCGCCTGCCAGGGCCCGGTCTTCGCTGCCCCTCCGGTTGACGCCTGCTACGAAACCATCAAGTCGGTCGCCACCGATGCCGGTGTGCTGGTGCTGGTCAATAACTACCAGGGCGACCGCATGGCATGGGACATGGCCTGCGAAATGGCCGAAGCCGAAGGCATCAAGCTGAAGCAGTTCATCATCAACGATGACGTCGCCGTGCAGGACAGCCTCTACACCGTGGGTCGTCGCGGCGTGGCCGGCAATTTCTTCGTCATGAAGGCTTGCGGTGCTGCTGCAGAAGCCGGTGCACATCTGGACGCCGTCTATGCCATTGCAGACAAGGTCAATTCCCAGGTCCGCACCATGGGCCTGGCGCTGACAAGCTGCATTCCACCGGCAAAGGGCGATCCCATCTTCGAAATCGGCGACGATGAAATGGAAGTCGGCGTGGGCATCCACGGCGAACCGGGCCGCGAACGCACCAAGATCAAGCCTGCCGACGAAATCACCGAGCTGCTGTTCGACGCCGTTGCCAACGACCTGCCCTATAATTCGGGCGACCGCGTGGCGCTGATGATCAACGGTCTGGGAGGCACACCGCCGGCAGAGCTTTATGTGCTCTATAACAAGGCTGCCCAGCTCTGCGCAGACCGCGGCCTGACCGTGGCCCGCAACTATGTCGGCGAATATTGCACCGCCATCGAAATGGCCGGCTGCTCGCTGACGCTGCTCAAGCTCGATGATGAGCTGGAAAAGCTGCTGGCTGCGCCTGCTGAAACGGCCTGCCGCATCTTCTGATCCACGGATCGATATCAAAGACAAGCCGCCCCGAGGGAAACCTCGGGGCGTTCTTGTTTGCGGGCTCAGCTCTCACCTTCCAGTTCGCCGCGCAATTTCTGCAATTCTCTCAGCTCTGCTTGAGCCGTGTTCATGCGGTCACGCTGAACAAACCCCATTAACACGCCCGCAGACAGGATGACCAAGCCAATAAAGTAGCCTTCGCCCGGATCAGCCACGGCAGTGATCTCATGGCCGAAAATCAGGGCCGCACAGACGAGCAGCAATACGGCATGCGCCTTCATCCCCTCAGCCAATCGCAAGCCGATTTTTGCCTGCTGCTCGGCCTGGTCCAACACGGCGCCGGTATCCTGCAAATAGGCTTCGCCGCTCGCACGGCGCAGGAAGATGAAATCGCTCAGGGCGATCAGCCCCGCGGTCAGAAACACCACGGCTGCGACATGAAAGAGAAATGCTCCCGTCTGCAGAACCTGCCAGCCGAACCAGATGGCAAAGCCCCAGAAAACAGCCAGTTGCGACAGCCTGCCATTGCGCTCCCGCCTGAGCTTGCGCGCACCTTCTTCCACGCGGTCGGCCACATCGCCAAGGTCGACTTCCGGCCCCTGCCACGTGCCTTTCAGGCCATCGAGAAAATCGTCGCTGCTCATGTCAGCATCTCCTTCAACATTTGTTTGGCGCGGTTGATGCGCACGCCAACATTCGATTGGGATATGTCCAGCGCCTCTGCGATGTCGGCATAGGACATGTCTTCCAGATAGAGAGTCACCACCTGGCGATAAGACAGGGGCAGGCGACGGATCGCATGGGCCAATCGATCGGCCTGCTCGCTCTCCAGCATTGCTGTTTCAGGTGACGGTTCCTCGCCCTCCGCTGGCATCTGCGCCGCACCCTCTTCCCCCCTCTTGCGTCCCACGGCCTTGGCCACGTGACTGGCCGAGCGGTTATGCGCAATTCGGTAGACATAAGGTGCCAGCCGGTCCTTCTCGCGCAGGGCAGGCAAGGCCTGGTGGATCGCGAGAAGGATTTCCTGGAACAGATCCTCCTGCAGCATCGCATCCGCCTCATAGGCTGCGGCGACGCGTCGCAGGCCCTGCCCGTGTTCCGAAACAATGCGCTCAATCGTGCTCACCATATATCGATAGTCCCCCTGGAGGTGGACATATTACAAAATCTTTTTTCAGCAAAATCAGTAAGAAATGTGACGATGGGTAGGACTGTCCAGCGTCATCAACGAAAGGAGACGCAGATATGAATACCCAAGCAAAGACTGCCAAGTCCGCTCGCAATGCCAAGCCATTCTTGATTGGCGGCATTACACTGATCGTGGCGATCTGGATCGGTGTCTTCACCGCTCTGGCCGTTATCCAGCCCGACATCAGGACGAAAGCCGTGATCCTGGCTTCGGGGGCCGGGGCGACCGAGCTGATCCTCTATGCAGGTGCCGCCTGGTTCGGGGTCACCTTGTTCCAGCGCTTCCGCAATTTCATCCGCTTTCGCAAATAGACCCAAATCTCAAGGGAAAATGACCATGCAGACCACCATGACCACGCGTTTTGCTTTCATGCTCTGCGCCATCCTGATGTGCAGCGCCATGTTCCACGCCAGCTTTTTTTGATCCAGCCACACGGGCGCTCCTCACTTCTCCTGCCCGTAAGGAAACGCCCGGGCCTCCACGCGGAGGGCCGGGCGTCTTGTTACGCTGATCTGTGAGGCTTTACCGCCCCGCATCCCTTGCGCGGTTGATGTCGACCGCTGTCGGGCTCTTGGAGAACAGCTCGGTATAGGGATCGTCGCCCGTTTCGAGCAGGTGCGGTTCGGTGCCTTCGCGCACGGTGGTGCGGCGCATGTCGCGCTTGTGGGCGTTGTAATCATACTCGCCGCCGCGATGCATGGTGCAGAGGTTGTCCCAGATCACCATGTCGCCC